>CAISDD010000282.1 GCA_903883985.1 uncultured Pseudomonadota bacterium
CCATTCTGGAGCCCACCATGAAAGCCATGACTGCCCGCGATGCCAAGAACCGTTTCGGCGAATTTCTCGACCTGGCCCGGCGTGAGCCGGTCCTGGTGACCAAGAACGACCGTCCCGTGGGCATTTTCATTTCCATCGAGGATGCGGCGGATACCCTGATTCCGGAACGCTTCATGGACCCGGAAGCGGGCTATGACGCCTGGCTGGCCGCCAAGGTGGGGGCGACCCTGGCCCGGGTCGATGCCGGCAACGGCACGCTGCACGAGCATGAAGACGCGATGGCATCGCTCCGGGCACGCATCGCGAAGGTGCGAGGCAGCGTGGCATGAAGCTGCGCTGGACCGATGCAGCCCTCGACAACCTGGCGGCCATCGTTGCCTATTACCTGGAGGTAGCCAGCCCCTGGACGGCGGAATCCGTCGAACGCCGCCTGGTGGAAGCCATCGTGGCGCTGCTGCCGTTCCCGGAGAGCATCCGCGCCAGCGACCGGGTACCCGGCGCCCGCGAACTGGTGGTGCCCAAGCTGCCTTACATCGTGTTCGTGAAGGTCCGGGAAGATGACCTGGTGGTGTTGAACATTGTGCATACGGCACGGAAGTTTCCGGGATGACACTGCCGTAACCACATAGCCATCAACGGGAACCCCCATGCTGCCCTCCCTGCTCGCTAAAGACATCCAGACCGGCCTGAAGAATTTTCTGGTCTCGGCTTTCGAACCGGCCGACCCGTTCCTGCATGGCTTGATGAGCCGGTTCGTCGAGGATGAATCGGGCTGGCTCAAGGGGCCTTACGTGCAGGTGGGCCTGCCCTTCGTGTCCGGCCTGGCGGGAAAGCATTTTTTCTCCACCTTCGAAACCGAGCACGAGGGATTTAGCCACCAGGAAAGGTCCTGGCAGCGCTTATCTACCCAACCCCGCACCCAACATCTCAGCCAGCACCAGGCCGCGCATACCCTGGTCGCGACCGGTACCGGCAGCGGCAAGACCGAGTGTTTCCTGTTCCCGGTGCTGGACCACTGCGCACGGGCCCGCGCCGCCGGCGAGCACGGCATCAAGGCACTGGTGATTTACCCCATGAACGCACTGGCCTCGGACCAGGCTCGGCGCATTGCCCATCTGGTGTCTACGGTGCCGGCCTTCGCTGGTCTACGCGTCGGCCTGTACGTCGGTGGCCAGGTGGGCAAGGCGGGGGAAGGGGCCGTGATGACGCCGGATAGCGTCATCACCGACCGGGATACCTTGCGCCGGCACCCGCCCGACATCTTGCTGACCAACTACAAGATGCTGGACTTCCTGATGCTGCGGCCCAAGGACCGGCAGTTGTGGGAGCAGAACACGCCGACTACCCTGCGCTATCTGGTGGTGGACGAACTCCACACCTTCGATGGCGCCCAGGGTACGGACCTGGCCTTGCTGCTGCGGCGCCTGCGCGCCCGCCTCAAAATCCCCGCTGAACAGATGATTTGTGCCGGCACCTCGGCAACCCTGGGTGGCTCTTCGGACACCACACCCTTGCGTGAATACGCCCGCCAGATATTCGGTGTGCCTTTCCCGCCGGAATCGGTCATTACAGAAAACCGCCAGGGGGTCGGCGCCTTCCTGGAAGACGCCACCGTGGACTTCATGTTTCTGTTCCGCCCGGAAATGGCCGAGCAGTTACTGCCTTCCCGCTACGCATCCCCGGATGCAGCCATCCGTGCCTGGTTCGGGCTGCTGTTCCCTGAAGAGCCGATGCCGGCGGAGGTGGCCGACCCCGCCTGGCGCATGGAACTGGGGAGCCTGCTCAAGCGCCATCAGTTGTTCGTCAACCTGCTCAAACTGGTGAAGGGCGGGGTGGTGAGTTACCAGGTCTTGAAGGAAGCCTTCGCCCGGATCATGCCCGCAGCCACGCCAGACCAGGTCGGCATGGTGCTTGATGCCCTGCTGGTCCTGGTGGCCTGGGCTTTGCGCGATGGGCCGCAACCACTGGTCACTTTGCGCTTGCAGTTGTGGGTTCGCGAACTGCGGCGCATGGTGGCCAAGCTGAGCGTCAACCCGCAGGAGGTAAAACTGTGCAGCGCCCGGGATTTGCCCAGCGACCGGGACGGCGTCTACTTGCCCATGGTGCAGTGTCGCCAATGCCGGACCACGGGCTGGCTCTCGCGCATGGTCCAGGGCAGCAGCAAGCTCTCCACCCAACTGGACGAGATATATAACACCTGGTTCTCCTGGCGGCCCGAGTCGACCCGCCTCTATGCTGCGGAAAGCCTGGGCCGCGCCCAGGTGGAGGGAATACTTCAGATGGTCTGTGTTTCCTGCGGCAACGTACAGCAGGGCGAGGATATCTGCCTGGCCTGCGGCCACCAGGAGTTGGCGCGCATGTTCCGGGTCACCGCCCAGCGCACCCAGTTGGTGGACCAGACCCAGTACACGCGGCACGACAATACCTGCCCAGCCTGCGGCGAACGGGACGAACTGCTTCTGTTGGGTGCCCGCAATGCCACGCTGGGCTCCCAGGTGGTGGAGAGCAGCTGGGCTAGCACGTACAACGACGACAAGAAGCTCATTGCCTTCTCGGATTCGGTGCAGGACGCCGCCCATCGGGCTGGCTTCTTCGGCGCCCGGACTTTCCAGAACAACATCCGGACTGCTTTGGCCCATGCGCTGGACGAGTTGACTGTGCCCCCGGCTCGGGACAAACACCCGAGCCGCCCCCCCGGGGGGCCAAGTCGTTCTTGGGGCGGCCCGGCGAACGACTTGAGCGGCCAGAGCGACATGGTGTGGTCGGACTTTCTCGATAAGCTGGCGTTCCAATTCGATAACCCGGCCTCGGTCCTGCACATGGACCCGGAAACCTTGGTGTCCGAGTTTTTGGCACCGAACATGACTTGGCAGCCCGACTGGAGCGTGGAACTGCTGGAGCACCAACATTTGCCCGCGAACAGCAGGTTGCCGGACAAGGTGAAGAAACGCTTTGTGTGGCAGGCCATCAGCGAATTCACCTACCTCAGCCACCGGGGCCGCACGCTGGAGCGCGTAGGCAAAGCAGTGTTGACCGTGCCCTGGGAGAGCGTAGACGCGGTCGCCGGCGGGTTGCTGCCCAAGCTGCGCGAACAATTCGGCCTCCAGGGCCTGGAACAAGCCACCACATCTCAGTGGCTCTGGGGCATGTTGAACCATATGCGCCGCCGTGGCGGCGTGATGAATCCGGAACTGGAGTTGTATGCAGGCGACGGCAACATCCATGGGCTCACCCGCAGTGAGGGGCGTAGCGAATGGCTGCCCAGGATGGGGGAATCCACCCCACGTCCGGTCTTCCTGACCCTGGGCACTCAGCGGGACTTCGACAAGGTATCCAACAACACCCGTTCGACGTGGTACGACCGCTGGGCGGCAGCCACCCTGGGGCGGCAGGTCTTGCTTCCCCCCGGCATGGCCGTGGACCTGTACATGGCTGCCATCGATGCATTACTGGCGGCGGATATCCTGCTTCGCACCCAACATCACCAGGGCGACACCTTGTGCATCCGTCCAGGGGCCTTGCAGCTCACCACCGATGCAGCCTTCGTGACCACTCAGGGGGGCAAGCGCAAACTCGCGGTGCCGCGGCAGGATGCGGAACATTTGCTCGGCATGGCCTGCCTGGACGCGGTCGAATCTCACTATGAAACCCTGGTTCCGTTCGCCGCCGATTGGTGGGCAGAGCGCTACAGCAAAGGGGACTTGCGCCGCGTCATTGCGGCAGAACATACCGGCCTGTTGGAGCGCCCGGTAAGGGAAGCACTGGAGATGCGTTTCAAATCCAGGAACTCCAGGCCCTGGCACGAGAATCTGCTCTCGGCCACGCCCACCCTGGAGATGGGCGTCGATATCGGCGACCTGTCCTCCGTCCTGCTCTGTTCCGTGCCGCCCAACCAGGCCAGCTTTCTACAGCGCATCGGCCGCGCCGGACGCCGTGACGGCAACGCCATGACGACCACCCTGGCAGATGGCAACAGTCCTCACGACCTGTATTTCTTCGCCGAGACCGAGGAGATGATTGCCGGGGAGGTCACTCCTCCCGGAGTCTTCTTGCAAGCGGCGGAAGTGCTGCGGCGCCAGTTGTTCGCCTTCTGCATGGACGATTGGGTGGCGAGCCTCAAAAACACCAATGCCTTGCCGGAGAAGACCTCCCAGGCCCTGGATGCCGTGGCCCAGGCCAAGCTTGACCGCTTCCCCTATCTGTTCTGCGATTACGTATTGGCCCATGAGGACCGGTTGTTCGAGAGCTTCATGGCCCTGCTGGCTGGGGACGTGGACGAGGTGGTGCGCGGCCGCCTTCTGGATTTCATGCAGGGGCAGGGCGAGGTCGACGGGCTGCGCACCCGGCTGATGAAGGCTCTGGAAGAACTGCTGGAGGAACGGAAGGCTTACAAGAAGCGCAAGGAAGAACTCGATAGGGCCAAGACCCGCGCCCAGCAAGGTCCGCAGGACGACAGCACGCGAGACCTCATCAACAATCTTCTGCGCGAGCGGGACAAGCTGCTGGAACTCATCAAGGAAATCAACGGCCGCGACTTGCTGAATACCCTGACCGACGCCGGCCTCATTCCCAATTACGCCTTCCCCGAGGCGGGGGTGGAGCTGAAGTCCGTACTTTGGCGCAAGCGTGGCACCGACGAGCCTGGCGAAGGCGCCTACGTCACCCTCAAAACCCAGAAGTACGAGCGTCCAGCCCAGTCCGCCCTGTCCGAATTCGCCCCGGAAAACCGCTTCTATGCCAATCAGCGGCGGGTGGAAGTGGACCAGATAAACATGAATTTGGCCAAGGCCGAGGAGTGGCGCTTCTGCCCCGGCTGCCACCACATGCAGAACCTGACCATCGAGCCGGACGTGCACACTACCTGCCCCAGATGCACTGACGCCATGTGGTCCGACGCGGCACAAAAGCGCACCCTGCTGCGGTTCAAGCAGGCCATCGCCAACAGCAACGATACCGAAGTCCGCATCGACGACAGTGCGGATGACCGGGAGCCTAAATACTACGTGCGTCAGTTGATGGCCGACTTTCTGCCGTCAAGTATCCGCGAGGCTTGGCAGATTCCGTCTGGGGCGCTACCCTTCGGCTTCGAGTTCATCTCCCGTGTCACCTTCCGGGACGTGAATTTCGGTGAGCTGGCCAAGCCGGGGGAAACCTTCAAGGTGGCGGACAAGGAGTCCATACGGTCGGGCTTCAAACTATGCCGGCATTGCGGCAAAGTGCAAAATCCGCCCCGTCGCAATGTAGAGGCCACCGAGCAAACCCACAGCTTCGACTGCCCCAGGCATGGCAGCTCGGACCCCTCCAACCTGCTGGAATGCCTCTATTTGTACCGGGAGTTCGAGTCCGAAGCCCTGCGGATACTGGTGCCGTATACCAAGAACGGCGTGGACGAGCGGGTGGTGCAGTCCTTCATGGCCGCGGTGCAGTTGGGTCTCAAGCGCCGCTTCGGCGGCAAGGTGGACCACCTGCGCATGGTGTTGCAGGACGAGCCCGGCAAGGAAGGCGGACCGCGCAAGTTCTTCGTCATGCTGTACGACTCGGTGCCAGGCGGAACGGGTTATCTTCACCAACTTCTGGCCCAGGATGCCGGCACCCTGGCTGATGTGCTGCGCATGGCGCTAGTTGCACTCAACGCCTGTTCCTGCAACCAGGACCCAGAGAAGGATGGGTGCTATCGCTGCCTGTACCAGTATCGCCTGGGTCGGAGCATGGAGCTGGTGTCCCGCGACATGGCGAAGGCCGTACTTAGCGACCTGGTGGCCTCGCTCGACCAGTTAGAGCGGGTCGAGACCATTTCGGACATCTACATCAACCCGAACTTCGACTCGGTGTTGGAGGCGCGCTTCATCGAGAGCCTACCCAGACTAGGTAGCGTTGGCGGCCTGCCGACGGTGACCCTGGTGCAGGACCTGGTGCATGGCAAGACGGGCTATGTCCTCCATGTTGACGGCCAGCGTTATCGGGTTGAGCTCCAATGTGAACTCGGCCCAGACCAGGGGGTGGCGGTCCAGTGCAAACCGGATTTCGTGATTTGGCCTTGGTCGACCAGCGCCAAGCGCCGCCCCATCGCTGTGTTCTGCGACGGCTGGGCGTACCACAAGGACGGGCTGCGCGACGATGCCCGGAAGCGCAACGCCATCCTGGCCTCCGGCGGTTTCTGGGTCTGGTCGGTCACCCACCAGGATGTGAAGGCGGCCCTGGATGGCAGCCTGGACACCAACCTGGAGTCCCCGTTGGCTGCCATGTCACGCCATGACGGGAGCCAAGCGCCACCTACGATACCCAGAGCCCAGGAAAAGGCCTTCACCCATAACGCAGTTGCCCGACTCCTGCGATGGTTGGCCATGGGATACGGCGCTCAGGGGCAGGATGCGGCACTGGAACCCTTCCTGCGCAATGCGCTCTGGCTCGGGTTCCTGATGATTCCCTCCACGTCGCAGGACAAGGCCGCCTGCAATCAGCAGATGGCCCCGTGGCTGCCCCGGCTACCCGAGTCCATACGCGAGCCGGGGCAACGCTTTGCGCCCTGTTTCTCGAAGGGAACCGGGCCTTGCCACTACATCGGCCGATGGCCAATGGCGCTGGCCCAGGGACACATTCCCGACGGGGAATGGTCATCCCCTGGCGTGGTGCTGCTGGATGAAGCCGGCGCCGAGAAGGAAGATGATTTGCACCAGGCCTGGCGGCGCTGGCTGCAACTCTTCAACGCGACACAATTCCTGCCCGGCATGTGGCTGGCGACGGCCAGCGGCCTCGACGGACATGATTACGATAACCTGCTTATAGGGGCTTCTGGCGTGCCCCCCCAATCGCCCGGTCAGGCTGCGCTGAATGCGGCCTGGGCAGCCGTGCTGGACCAGGTGCTGGGCGAGTTGAAGGCCGGGTTGACCCTGCTTGCTCGGGCTGGTGCCCCGCTACCCGAAGTCGGCATGGAGCTGGCGGACGAGAAAGGTCGTGTGCTAGCCGATGCCGAGCTGGCCTGGCCTGAGGCCAAAGTGGTGCTGATCCGAGCCGACCAGGAAGACATGAGTGCGCCGTGGGCCAAAGCCGGATGGCAGGTTGTGCTACTCGATGTGGCTGCCGCGGTGGCCGGAACACCTTGGCAGATGGCCATTGCCCCTTTGCTGGGGCTTGAACTGAACAATCAGGAGTAATGCTGTGAGCTTGAGTCCCAAGGTTGCCCTGTCGCAAGACTTCCTGCTGCAACTCAGTAAGCTGCCCATGAATGTCCATACGAAGGTCATGAAGTGGGCCATCCAATTCCAGGCCGACCCGACGAGCACGGCAATCAACTACGAGAACATCCTCGGGGCGCGGGACCCGAACCTGAAGTCGGTCCGAGTGGACAAGGATTGGCGGGGCATCGTATTCAAGCCCAGCACAGGCGATGTGTATGTGCTTCTCTACGTGAACCATCACGATGATGCATACCACTGGGCGGAAAACCGTAAGCTGACCATCAACCCGGTCACCGGCGCCATGCAGCTAGTGATGCTGGAGAGCGTGGTGGAACAGGCGCCTGCCCCAGCTGCAAACGATTCCAACCTGTCGTCTGCCGCGCCGGTGGAAGCGGCCACGCCTGCCCCAGCGATTCCGCTGTTCACCCAGGTGTCCGACCATGAGTTGATGAGCCTCGGCGTACCTGAGGAACTATTGACCGAGGTACGCCGGATAGAGACGGAAGAACAACTGGACTCGTTGCAGGCGCAATTGCCCCTGGAGGCCTACGAGGGCCTGTTCCTGGTGGCTGCTGGCGATACCGTCGACCAGGTGCTGGTCGCACGCGAGACGCGGGTGGACCGTGTCATCGATACGGAGGACTTCGCTGTCGCACTCACGACACCGGAATCCCAGTCCCGCTTCGTGGTCGTCAATGATGACGAAACCATGATTGCCATCATGAACGCCCCCTTGGCCCAGTGGAGGGTGTTCCTGCACCCCACGCAGCACAAACTCGCGATGGGAGACCGCAGCGGGCCGGTGCGAGTCCTCGGAGGAGCAGGCACCGGCAAGACGGTGCTGGCCATGCATCGAGCCAAATGGTTGGCGGAAAACCGCACCCTGCCTGGGAAGAAGGTGCTGTTCACCACCTTCACCAAAAATCTGGCTCTCGACATCGACCAGAACCTGCGCACCCTTTGCTGCGCCGATACCCTGGCCCAGCTCGAAATCAAGAACCTTGACGCCTGGGTGAACGGCTTCATGCGTAGCCGCAAGTTCGAGCAGCGTATCGTGTACGACCGCAAGCATGACGCTTCTTTGCAAGCGTGGCAGGCTGCCCTGGCCGTAAAGAATGACTCGCTGGATTTACCCGACCACTTTTACGAGCAAGAACTGGAGCAGGTCATCCTTGCCCAGGGCATCACGACCCTAGACCAATATCGGACGGCGCGCCGCATTGGCCGCGGCGTGATACTCAGCCGGGCCAAACGTGATGCCATTTGGCCCGTGTTCGAGGAATATCGTGGGCAACTGGCATCACGAAGGCTAAAGGAAGTCGACGACGCCTATCGCGAAGTGGCTGACCTACTTAACAAGGATAAAGAACGGGTCGAACCCTATAGCGCAATCGTGGTCGACGAGACACAAGATTTTGGCCCGCAGGCCTTACGCCTGCTCAGGGCCATGATTGCGGCTGGAAGCAACGACCTGTTTTTCGTGGGGGATGGCCATCAGCGCATCTATAGCCGACACAAGGCTGCCATGAGCAAGTGTGGCATCGACATCCGAGGCCGCTCCCGGAAGCTCTACCTTAATTACCGGACGACCGATGAAATCCGGCGCCAGGCGGTTGCCTTGCTGGAGGGATGCGAAATCGATGACCTCGACGAGGGTCACGACGAGACCAAGCGGTACAAGTCCGTGTCCCATGGACCCAAACCCGAGTTAATGAATGTGGATGGGCTGGAAGAAGCTGCGGAGAGAGCGGCCCAGTTTATCCAGCAGTGGAAGGCCACCGAGGGTGAGAGTTCGCCCTTGTCAATCTGCGTCATAGTGTCCAGTGAGAAGAACCGGGATGCACTGTCGAACCGGTTGCAGATCGCTGGCCTTCGTTGTGTTGCCATTACCTCCCAAAGTAACCACGCAGACGCCCGCGATGTGGTACACATGGCGACCATGCACCGCACCAAGGGACTGGAATTCGACTGCGTGGTTGTTGTTGCGCCGAAGAGTTATCTGGGGATGCCGGAGGACACGGAAACCCAGAGAAAGCTGCTTTACGTCGCTCTGACCAGAGCGAAAAGGGGGGCTTTGCTACTCAAGATGAACTGAGAGACACGACATCAATAATCTGGCTCTATATGAAAGACAGTGGGTAGGGTAACCGTTCACCCCCCCCCATGAAATCCCTTCTAAAGCAGCCTGTTACCGGTGATAATTCGGGAACTTGATGAAGAAGAGACGCGATGTACCTGAGCAAGCATGACCTCCTGCAGATGAACGACGAGTGGCTGGAAGAGCTGCCCGCGGAGCATTTACTGAAGGTATCAAAGCGCTTGCTGCAC
>CAISDD010000283.1 GCA_903883985.1 uncultured Pseudomonadota bacterium
ACTGGCGGACGGCACCGCTTCCCAACCCGTAGGGTGGATAAGCGATAGCGCATCCACCATCACCGACGCCAAAGGTGGATGCGCTTTGCTTATCCACCCTACGGGACTGGGCCAATGGCCCAGGCTGGGATGGTGGCGCGCCTTTGGCGCGAAAAAGGTGGTGCGCCTTTGGCGCGAAAAGGGCCAACCGATGCCATCCCAGCCAGGGGCAACGCCCCTGGAAGTGAAACCTACACCCATGAGGGCTGAAAGCCCGTCCCATCCTCATCACCATACCGCTATCGCTTTCGCGAAATGGCCAAAGACCCAATCCCCGAAAAGAGGGCCAAGCGCATTCCGGAATTAACTGCTTAAATCCCGGTCTGGATCAGGAAATCTGAGCTCAGGTATTCTGAATCACGATGTTGGGGAACTTGGAAGAGTGGTCCACCGCCAGATCGCCGACCTTGACTGCGACGCGGCGGGCGATGGCGCGGTAGATCTCGGCAATGCGCGACTCCGGCTCGGCGACCACGGTGGGGCGGCCGGAGTCGGTTTCTTCGCGGATGCGGATATCGAGCGGCAACGCACCCAGGAATTCGGTGCCGTAATCGCGACACATGCGTTCGCCACCGCCTTCTCCGAAGATGCGCTCTTCATGACCACAGTTGCCGCAGATATGCAGGCTCATGTTCTCGACCACGCCCAAAATGGGCACGCCCACCTTCTCGAACATCTTCAGGCCCTTGCGGGCATCGATCAGGGCGATGTCCTGCGGCGTGGTAACGATCACCGCGCCCGTCACCGGAACACGCTGTGCCAGCGTCAACTGGATGTCGCCGGTACCCGGAGGCAGGTCGATGACCAGGTAGTCAAGGTCTTTCCAGGTGGTGTTGTTGAGCAACTGTTCCAGCGCCTGGGTGACCATGGGGCCGCGCCAGACCATGGGCGTTTCCACATCGATCAGGAAACCGATGGACATGGCCTGCAATCCGTGGCCCAGCATGGGTTCCAGATTCTGGCCGTCGGGCGATTCCGGGCGGCCGGTGATGCCCAGCATGGTGGGCTGCGAAGGGCCGTAGATATCGGCGTCGAGCATACCGACACTCGCGCCTTCTGCGGACAGGGCCAAGGCCAGGTTGACGGCCGTGGTGGACTTGCCTACCCCACCCTTGCCGGAGGCGACGGCGATGATGTTCTTGACTCCCGGAATCAGTTTCACGCCCTTTTGCACACTGTGGGCGACGATCTTCCAACTGACGTTGGCGGCTACACTTTCGGCTCCCGCAGCAGCGACCGCGTCCTCCACCATTTTCTTGATGTCACCCATGACCATCTTGGCAGGATAGGGCAGGACGACATCCAGCGTGACTTGGCCTGCGTCCACCTGGATGTTCCTGGCGGATTTGCTGCTGATGAAGTCCTTCTGTGTATTGGGGTCGATGAGCGCGCGCAGCGCGTCCTGGACCTGCTGTTCGGAAAGCGACATGGTTTTAGCCTCTGGGGTGGGGAGAAATCTTTGCCTCGCGCCAGCGCGGGCATTGGTGGAGACAAGGTGAAGGCGTCCCGCGCCGTTTCAAGACCCGCTCGGACATACCCGATAGTTTTACTCAAATATTACCTGCCCCCGCCATAGCGTCAGCGGCAAACATCGAGTTTGCCCTCCTTGAAACACAGTTTACGGGGCGGATGCGCCGACCCGACTTCAGGCACGGCCGCCTTTCCCGTCCGACCTGGTTTCGCCGCCGCCTTGATGCGTTTGGGCAGGAGTTTGGCGGGCACTAAGGGGACAGGTGGCCGCGTTGTTTCCTTGCGTGGTTCGACCGTGGGCACGGCGGATGGCGTAGCCATTGTCGCGGCGACGGGAACCGTATCTGGAATCGCTGCGGGAGCCGGGGACGGCACCTGAACCGGGGGCACCATGGGTGGCAAGACAGCCTCGACAGCCATGGGTGGCAGGACAGCCTCAATCGCTGCGGGGGCAGGAACCTGAACCGGGGGCACCATGGGTGGCTCGACAGCCTCGACGCCCGGGGGTCGGCTCACCACCGCGTTCGGCTCTGGGTGAGACTGCTGCGCTGCGGGCAGTCTCACCCAGAGCCAGAAGGGCGTGGGGAATGGCAACGGCGTGGGTGGCGTCGCGGGTACGACCCAGAACGGCACCCAGTACAGCGGCGGCTGGGCACAGGCTAAGGAAGACAGCGCAAACAGGCAGAATGTAACGGCGGCTTGCTTGATCAAACCGAACCTCGCAGTGTGGGGGGGCGAAGGCTGAGCGACGCCACCGAGATCAAGCCGCACCGACCACCCCGCCTATTTTCTCGTGACCGGGGCGAGTCAGGAGCCGAGTTCCGCGCCGAATTCCGAGATGGTCCGGGCGACCGCGATATTCTCGACACTCGCACCCAGCTGCTTGTTGATCTGGGAAACGGAAAACATGCCGCGCAGCATCTGGCTGCGATCACCGCTACGATCGACCACCAGCGCATGCTGGCGCCGGTGAGCCTTCAGGGTAGCGGCGATATCGCCCACGCAGGCCAGTTGCACGTCGTCCATGCACAGCACCTCCAGGTGTTCACGCGGGGTCATGATGTCCTTCACCATCACGTCGGCGTGGCGTATGCCCTGACGCTGCACCACCTGCATGGGCTTCTCGCCGGTCAGGTCGGTCGCGGTGATGAGGCCGAGGATATGGTTCATGTCATCCACCACCAGCAGCATGCGCACGCCGCGATGGATCATCTTGGCTCGTGCGTCCTCGATATTCTCCAGTGGAAAGATGGTGTAGGCGGTGACGATCTGGAAATCGGTCATCACCTGCGTGGCCGGATCATCGTCGCACACCCTCTCCCGCAGCGCCTGACGCGGCTTGTGAAAGGTGGAACCCTTCAGCAGGGGAGCGGTGGGGATGAGGTGGTAGGTTCGGGTCATGGTCGTTGTTCTCGCTCAAGGCCTGCCAGCACCCTGCGTGCGCAGGTTCAGGCAGAAGGGTGGATGCACTGAATGTGGGTTTGTGTCCGATGTCAAAAAACGTTCGAGTTCAGCCAGCGCCAGGCGGTAGACCTCACGCTTGAATTCCACCACGATTTCCGCGGGCGTCCAGTACTCGCTCCAGCGCCAGGCGTCGAACTCGGGGTGACTGGACGAGCGCAGGCTCACGTCGCATTCTCGCCCAACCAGGCGCAGCAGATACCATATCTGCTTCTGGCCGCGGTAATGCCCGCGCCATTCGCGCTTCACCCAGTCGCGCGGGACTTCGTAGCGCATCCAGTCTCGGGTACGCCCGAGGATGCGCACGTGCTCGGGGGCGAGGCCGACCTCCTCCATCAGTTCGCGGAACATGGCCTGTTCCGGACTCTCGCCGTGCTTGATCCCGCCCTGCGGAAATTGCCAGGAGTCCTGCCGCACACGCTTACCCCAGAACACTTCGTTGCGTGTATTGCAGATGACGATGCCCACATTCGGCCGGTAACCGTCTTTGTCGATCATGGCCGTTCTCAAGGTTACAAAAATCGCAGCAATTTTCCCATCACGTGAGAAGCTTGGACAGACCCTCAGAGCACAAATCCGCGCTCCCCGATAGAATTCCAGCGGCGCATGCGCGCGACGAAGTCCGGAAACTCCAGATTCAGCCTGGCCTGCCCCTGTTCTGCCGCGCGCTCCAAGGTCGCGAAGCCCACATTCGGCAAGGGTTTATTGAAGGCGAAGACGATGATGTTGCCTTTCTTTTCCGAAGGCAGTTGCAGCAGATGTTCACCAAAGGCTGCGGCGATGCGCTCGTAGTAGCGCGGAAAATATTCGTCCGAGCCCCACAAGTTGAAAACAGCCACCCCACCCGGCCGCAGCATGGACTTGCAAGCCCGGTAAAAATCGAGGCTGGATAGCGCCTCGACGATACGCTTGGCGTCATAGCCATCCACCAGCAGCACTTCGTGGCTATCCGGATGGGCGTGCACATAGGCCGCGCCGTCCCCGACTCGCACCTCCAGACGCTCATCGTCCCCGGGCAACAGGAAATAGGCGCGTGCCGCGTCGACCACGTCGGGGTTGATCTCCAGGGCGTGAAGCTGGGCGTCCGGCAGATTGCGGTGGATGAACTTGGCGATGGAGCCTCCGCCCAAGCCGATCAGGGCGATGTCGCGCGGCGCGGGACAGAACAGGAGAAAGCCCAGCATGGCGCGGGTGTACTCCAGCTCCAGCGCCCAAGGCTCCTTGATGCGCATCGCACTCTGTACTGCGGGTCCACCCAGGTGCAGGTAGCGCACGCCGGCGCGTTCGCTGATCTGGACGGGTTCTTGCGCGCCACGACGCTGACGGGAAAACAGCCGCATTTGTTACCATCTGGGTCTTTATCGAATCCTGAAGCCTACCATGCGCATTTCCCGATTTTTCCTCTCTACCAGCAAGGAAGCCCCCGCCGAAGCAGAATTGGCGAGCCACAGGCTCATGCTGCGCGCCGGTCTCATCCGCCGTCTCGGTTCCGGCCTGTATACCTGGATGCCGCTGGGGCTGCGGGTCTTGCGCAAAGTCGAGGCGATCGTGCGCGAGGAGATGAACCAGGCCGGCGCCCTGGAACTCCTGATGCCAGCCGTGCAGCCGGCAGAACTCTGGCAGGAATCGGGGCGCTGGGCGGTGTTCGGGCCGCAAATGCTGAAGATCAAGGATCGCCACCAGCGCGATTTCTGCTTCGGCCCCACCCACGAGGAGGTCATCACCGACATCGCCCGCAAGGAAATCCGTTCCTATCGCCAGCTTCCGGTTTGCTTCTATCAGGTGCAGACCAAGTTCCGCGACGAGATCCGCCCCCGCTTCGGAGTGATGCGCGCGCGCGAATTCGTGATGAAGGATGCCTATTCCTTCCATACCGGCGAAGACAGCCTGGAGGCCACCTACCAGCTCATGTACGCCAGCTATACGCGCATCTTCACCCGCTTGGGACTCAAGTTCCGCGCCGTGGCCGCAGACACCGGCGCCATCGGTGGCTCCGGCTCGCATGAATTCCACGTTCTGGCCGAATCCGGCGAGGACGCCATCGCCTTCTGCCCGGATTCCGATTACGCCGCCAACATCGAAATGGCCGAAGCGATGACACCGACCACTCCACGCTCGGCCGCGAGCCAGGCGCTGGAGAAGGTCGCCACGCCAGGTTCGCACACGGTCGAGGAAGTCAGCACCGCGCTGAATGTGGCACCCGACCGCGTAATGAAGACGCTGATCGTGCGCGGCGCGAAGACCGAGGCCAACCCGGCCGGCCTGGTCGCCCTCCTGGTACGCGGCGATCATCAACTGAACGAGGTCAAGGCCGGCAAACTGCCCGGGGTGATGTGCCCTCTGGAATTCGCCAGTGATGGCGAGATTCGCGCCATCCTGGGCTGCGGCGTCGGCTCCATCGGACCGGTGGGGATTTCAAGTCGTTCGCCGGGCCGCCCGGCCCCGAGCGTAGCCGTTGCCGCTTCAGCGGCGACGGATACGCCTCCACGCGGGGACCTGGGGGGCGGCTCGGACGCCTTTTCCGAGCCGGGGGCACAGTCAACCATACCGGTGTTCGCCGACCGCTCCGTCCTGCCCATGAGCGATTTCGTCTGCGGCGCCAACGAAGACGGTTTCCACCTCACCGGGGTCAACTTCGGCCGCGACCTTCCCGAGCCCGCCTCAGCCGACTTGCGCAACTGCGTGGTGGGCGACCCCAGCCCGGATGGCTTGGGGCAACTGGACTTATGCCGGGGCATCGAAGTTGGCCACGTCTTCAAGCTCGGCGACAAATATTCGCGAGCGCTGGATGCCAGATTTCTGGACGTGAACGGCAAGTCGCAGGTGATGGTCATGGGCTGCTATGGTATCGGCGTCTCCCGCATCGTCGGCGCCGCCATCGAGCAGGGCCAGGATGAGCGCGGCATCCTCTTCCCTCAAGCCATCGCGCCTTTTGAGTTGGCCATCGTCCCACTAGGACTCAAGCGCAGTGTAGCCGTCATGGAAGCTGCGGAAATGCTTTATAAAGAGATGGTGGCAGCAGGGATCGACGTGGTACTGGATGACCGTGATGAGCGTCCAGGAGTGATGTTTGCGGACATGGAGTTGATCGGTGTGCCACATCGCGTGGTGGTCAGCGATCGCGGCTTGAAGGAAGGGACGCTGGAATACCAGGGACGCCGCGACGCCGAGGCCACGAAGGTCGCACGGGCTGATGCGGCGAAATTCATCGAGGAGCGGGTGAGGGGATGTCGCAACAAAGATTGAAACAAACGGCGCTGCTGCTGGTTTTTTTCAGCGGGGGCGCCTGGGCGGGGGCGCAGAAATACGAGGCGCTTGCGGACTCCGTGCGCTCGCAGCTTTCCAAGTCCGTCGCCGACACGGCCGTCGAACACGCGGCCTTCGCCGACTCCGCCGCCGTCCAGGCGTGGTTGGCGGAGATGTCCCGACGCATGGCGCGGCGCATTCCTGATGCCGAATTCCGCAACGACTTCCTCAACACACTGCATTACGAAGCCACTCGCGCCGGCCTCGACCCGGAATTGATGCTGGGCCTGATCGAGGTGGAGAGCGGCTTCAAAAAATACGCGGTATCCGACATGGGTGCGCGCGGCTTCACCCAGGTGATGCCCTTCTGGGTCGAGGCCATAGGCAACCGGGATCAGGATCTGTTCCACCTGCGCACCAACCTGCGCTACGGCGCTACCATCCTGCGTCACTACCTGGACATCGAACGGGGCGATTACTTTCGTGCCCTGGGCCGCTACAACGGCAGCCTGGGCAGGCCGGAATACCCCAACGCGGTGCGCGCGGCCTGGCGCAACCATTGGACCTATGGTGTCGAATCCAGGTCCTTCAGGCCGGCGAAACAGGCGCGCGCGGCCGGCGACAAACCGGGCTCGTAGGCGAGCGACCGTCCGCTAATCGTAGCGTATCAGCTCCTGCGTGAAGCTGGGTGTGCGCCCGGCCAGCAGATCGCTGAGAAACTTCCAGAGGGTGTCGGCCGAGGGCGGGCAGCCGGGCAGGAAATAATCCACTTTCACCACTTCGTGCAGGGGATGCACCTTGTCCAGGGGCAGGGGTAGTTCCGGATCGTTGGGAATCAGCCCGTGCTCCACGCCGGGGCCGGAACGATAAACCTCGGACAGGCAGACGGCCAGCGTCAGGTGATTGCGCTGCGCCGGCAAGCCGCCGGTGACCGCGCAAGCGCCCACCGCGACCAATCTCTTGCAGTTCTTCCTGAACTCGCGCAGCACG
>CAISDD010000284.1 GCA_903883985.1 uncultured Pseudomonadota bacterium
CAGCCGCCGACATCGCTTACCATATCAACAAGTTCGAGCGCGGTTTCACACGCGTGCTGGATGTCTGGGGCGCGGACCACCACGGTTATATCGCTCGCGAGAAGGGCGCGCTCAGCGCGGCCGGCCTTGACGCCAACCGACTCACCGTGGCCCTGGTGCAGTTCGCCGTGCTCTACCGCAATGGCCAGAAGGCGTCGATGTCCACCCGTTCCGGCGAATTCGTCACCCTGCGCGAATTGCGCTCCGAAGTAGGCAACGACGCCGCACGTTTCTTCTATGTGCTGCGCAAATCCGAGCAACATCTGGATTTCGACCTCGATCTGGCCAAGTCGCAGAGCAACGACAACCCGGTCTATTACATCCAGTACGCCCACGCCCGTATATGCAGCGTGCTGGCTAGCTGGGGTGGCCTGGAGAGCGAACTGCGGGACGCCGACAGCAGCTTGTTGCTGGAACCCCAGGAGCTCACCCTTCTCAAGCGGCTCGCCGAATTCCCCGAGACCATCCACGCCGCCGCGCGCGAGTTGTCGCCCCACGTGGTCGCCTATTACCTCAGGGACGTGGCGGCCGACCTGCACGGACTCTACGTGGCCTGTCGCTTCCTCGATGCGGATGAGTCCTTGAAGCAGTCGCGCCTGCTGCTGATCTCGGCTACGCGTCGGGTCCTCAAGACTGGTTTAGCCCTGCTGGGCGTGAGTGCGCCGGAGAAGATGTAAACCGATGCCGCGTCGCGACACGAAACCCGCCCGGCGCGAGGAGCCCAGGCGGGGGGGAAAGCCCCGCGGGCTGCTCCTGGGCCTGGTGATCGGCCTGGTGATCGGCCTGGTGGCAGCGGCTGGACTGACCTGGTACTTCAACATGGGGGAGCGTGGTTTCAAGGCGGTGGAACCCGCCCCGCGGATTTCCCATCCAACCCCCATCGAGCAGCCCGCAGAACCCGAGAAGGAAGCCAGCCCCAGGCGGGGCAACAACGCGCCGCAGGTCGGAGTTAAACCCGCCAAACCCGTGAAGGCCCACAAGCATGCGGCCCCCGTAGCCGCGCACAAGGTCACGGCGGCAAGTGAACCAACCTCGCGCGTTCCGCTTACTTTCTACGGCATCCTTCCGGGCGACAAGCCCGCCAAACCGGTAGAACCGCCGAAATCCACGGAAATATGGTGGCTGCAAATCGCCGCCCTGAAGAATCCCGCCGATGCCGACAGGCTCAAGGCCCGCCTGAGCCTGCTGGGCTTGCGTGTTTCCACCCAGCAGATCGAAAGCGCGGGCCAGAGCCTCTACCGGGTGCGCGTAGGCCCGTATAAGCGGGATGAGGATGCCTTTGCCGACCTGGATACCCTGTCGGCCAACAGCTATGAACCCAGATTGCTCAAAGAACCCGTGAAAGGAGTCTCGCCGTGATGAAATATTGTCTTCCGCTCGCTCTGCTGTTGCTCAGTGCCCCTGCCGTCGCGCTGGAATGGGGCAAGGACTACGTGGAAGTGCCCGTGCTGCCGACGGCGGTCAAGCGTGGCCAGGTCGAGGTGCTGGAATTCTTCTGGTACCGCTGTCCGCACTGTTTCCGTATGGAGCCGGAGCTCAATGCCTGGGCGAAAAAACTGCCCAGGAACGTGGTGCTCAAACGGGTACCCGGCATCCTGAACGACGCCTGGGTGCCGCTTGCCCGTGCCTTCTACGCACTGGAAGTGATCGGCATGCAAGAGAAACTGCATGAGACCTTGTTCCGCGCCATCCATGTCGAAGGCCTTGACCTCGATCCCCCCGGCGCCTTCCTCGACTGGGCCGAGAAAAATGGCGCGGACCGCAAGAAACTTGCCGCAGCCTACGACAGCTTGGTCGTCGATGCTGCGGTCATGCGTGCCTTGCAACTGACTCGCGACTTCAAGCTCAACGGCGTCCCCTCCTTCGTGGTCGACGGAAAATACACCACCTCCGCCTTCCTCACGGGCGGGAACCCGCAGACCTTCAAGGTTCTTGACGAACTGATCGCGATGCAGAAGGGGAAGAAATGATCCTCAGCGTCGCAGCAGCTCTCGCTTCCCTTTCAGGCCAAGCCAGGCATCGGCATCGGCCAGCGAGGGTTTCTTGTCCCTGATCACCGGCCAGGACTGGCATAATTCCGCATTGAGGGCGATGAAATCGAACTGCTCCGCGGGGACGTCGTCCTCGGCGAAGATGGCCTCGGCAGGGCATTCCGCCACACACAGTGAGCAGTCGATGCATTCTTCCGGGTCGATCACCAGAAAGTTGGGGCCTTCGTGAAAGCAGTCCACCGGACAGACTTCTACACAATCGCCATATTTACAGTTGATGCAGTTCTCGGTAACAACGTAGGCCATTCTTTCCTCTCCCTGACTTTTTCGCTAGGATAGCGGCCAGTCAACGCACCCATGACGTTCCCCGGCCGCACCACGGCCAACATCATACGATCTTCCCGGCAACACACGATGTTCATCCCTTCCGAGGTTCCACAATGAGCGAACACATCCATTACGTCACTGACGACACTTTCGATCAGGAGGTCCTGCAATCCCCTCTGCCCGTCCTGGTAGACTACTGGGCCGACTGGTGCGGTCCTTGCAAGATGATTTCTCCGATCCTTGACGAAGTGGCGAGGGAGTACGCAGGCCGCCTCAAGGTCACCAAGCTCAACATCGACGAAAACCAGGCGACCCCGCCAAAATTTGGCATCCGCGGCATTCCTACCCTGATGATTTTCAAGAACGGGAACGTCGAAGCCACCAAAGTTGGAGCGCTTTCCAAGTCGCAGCTCACCGCCTTTGTTGACAGCAACATCTAAGTTCCGCTAGTTTCACGGCGTCCGGTGTTCTGCCGGACGCCAATCCCCTCCTCAGCGCCCCTCGTTTTTCCGCCGCCGGCCTTTGCCGCTGGCGCAGCCACCTCCACCCACACGCCATGCATCTATCAGAACTCAAGCAATTGCACGTCAGCCAGCTTCTCGAAATGGCCGAAGCCGAAAACATCGAGAATGCCAACCGCATGCGCAAACAGGAGCTCATCTTCGCTCTGCTCAAAAAGAAGGCGAAAAACGGCGAGAGCATCTACGGCGACGGCGTGCTGGAGATACTGCCCGACG
>CAISDD010000285.1 GCA_903883985.1 uncultured Pseudomonadota bacterium
GTCAGTTTTTGCAGCATCTGGTCGGAAGTGGTGATGGCGCGCGAATTGAGCTCGTAGGCGCGCTGGGCGATGATCATGTTCACCAGTTCCTCCGCCACGTTGACGTTGGAAGACTCAATAAAAGTCTGGTTGAGCACACCCACGCCGTTGGTTCCAGGAGCGTTGATCTGCGGCGTACCCGAGGCCGCAGTTTCCAGGAACAGGTTTTCCCCCTGACTTTGCAGACCGGTCGGGTTGACGAAGGTCGCAAGCTGGATCTGCGGCAACTGGGTCGTGGTGTTGCCGGGCAGGGTCACGGTTCCGGTTCCGTCACGGGCGATGGTCACCTGGATGGCGTTGGACGGGACCGAGACATTCGGCAACAGGGGATAGCCGCTGGAGGTGACCAACTGGCCCTGGCTGTCGGTCTGGAACGAGCCATCACGGGTATAAGCCGTCGTGCCGTCTGGCATCTGGATCTGGAAAAATCCATTGCCATTGATCGCGATATCCAGAGGATTGTTGGTCTGGGTCAGGCTGCCCTGGCTGAACAGGCGTTCGGTCGCCACGGTACGCACGCCCACGCCCAGTTGCAGGCCAGACGGGAGTTGCGTTTGTTGCGACGACTGCGCGCCGGGCTGGCGCAGGGTCTGATAGAGCAGATCTTCGAACACCGGGCGGGACTTCTTGAAGCCGGTGGTGGAGACGTTGGCGAGATTGTTGGAAATCACGTCCATCTGGGTCTGCTGGGCGTCCATGCCGGTACGGGCAATATGCAGGGAGCGGATCATGATGTTTCCTCAAGTTCAAGCGTTGGCGGTGAGCACCGCGTTGGCGCTGGTGTCGTCGTCCTGGGCTACGCGCAGCACGCGCATATTCATCTCGAACTGGCGCGACAGGCTGACCATGTTCACCAGGGCTTCGGCGGGGTTGACGTTGCTCGCTTCCAGTACGCCGGAGGCCAGGGTGACGTTGGCATCGGCGGGAGCCGGCTGGCCGCTGGCCAGGCGAAACAGGCCATCGTCGCCATGCACCAGGTCGGTCTCCGCCGGGTTGGTCAGCTTGAGCCTGCCGACGACGGTGACGGCGCTGAGGTTCTGACCGAAGGGCACGGTGGACACGGTGCCGTCCCGGCCTATCGTGACCGTCTGGTCCGGCGGCACCGAGATGGGCCCCGCGTCGCCTAGGACGGAGAGGCCCGTCGCGGTCTGCAAGATGCCGTTCTGGCTGACCTGAAGGTGGCCGGCACGGGTATAGGCTTCCTTGCCATCCGCACCCTGCACCGCCAGCCAACCAGGACCACGCAGCGCCACGTCTAGCGGCTGGCCGGTCTGCTGCAACACGCCTTGGGTGAAGTCCGTGCGCGGCGTGGTTTCCAGCACGAAGGCGCGGGTCTTCGCGCCCTCGCCCACGACCGGCAGGGCGCGGAACACATTGAACTGCTGGCGAAAACCCTGGGTGGAGACATTGGCCAGGTTGTTCGCCACCGCAGCCTGCTGCCGCATCACCTCGCGCGCGCCGGTCATGGCGATGTAGATCACACGGTCCATGTTTCTGCTCCAGGCTAGCGGCGAGCGGCCATTAGCGAGTCGCTGACGATCAAGCTAAGCGACTTGCCACTTCCCACTGTTCTCATCACAGGTTCACCACCGTCTGCATGATGGTGTCCTGCGCCTTGATGGTCTGGGCATTGGCCTGATACATGCGTTGCGCGACGATCAGATCGACCATTTGCGAAGTCAGGTCGACGTTGGACGACTCCACAGCGCCGGACTTCAGCGAACCCAACACGCTAGAGCCAGGCGCTCCGGTGTTCGGGGCACCAGCCGCCTGGGTCGCCGCCCACTGGTTGTCGCCCAGCGCCAGCAAGCCGTTCGGATTGAAAAAGTTGGTCAACAACACCTGCCCCAGAGTCAGCGTCTGGCCATTGGTGTAGGCCCCCATCACCATTCCGGTCGAGGAGATGCTGAGACTGGAGAACGAGCCCTTGGCATAGCCGTTCTGGGTAGTGGACGAGACCCCGGATGTGCCCGCGTACTGGCTCAACTCCGTCAGATCCAGGTTAAAGGTGGGCATCGTCCCCGCTGGCACTATAGTGGTGGTGTCGGTGGTGGTGATCGCGCCCAACGCTGTTGTCGCAGCCGCGCCCAACGCTGTAATATCAGCCGCGTTCGCAGCACCGGCAGCCGCCGTAGCCGCTTTCACCGCGGCGTCGTAGGCGTCCTGGGCGGTGGCCACGTCGGTCTGAGCCGTGGCCAGGTTCACGCCATCTGTTATTGCCAGGCTCAAAGTTTTCTTGGCCACGACCAGGGTCGCCGCTGTCGAAATCACGGCCTGGGCCTGTGCCGCAGTCGCGCCGTCAGTTATTACTTTCAACTTGGCCGCTGCTAATGCGGTGGCATTGGCACCCGCGGCGTCATTGAATGCGGTCACGGCACCGTTCGTGTCGAAGCTGATCGTGGCGGTGTTGTTACCGACGTTAGTGGGCAGCACCTGCGAGCCACCGATATACCCCGCCACATTCCACTGCCCCGTTGAAACTTTCTGGAAATACAGGGTCATGGACTGGGGCGCGCCGCTGGGATCGTAAACGGTCACGGGAGTGGAGTAATTGTAGGAGGTCGGGTCGGCCGGACTGATCTGGGTTTTCCCTGCGGGGGCGCCCAGAGCCGCGTTGTTTGGCGGGGTACTGGTTGAATCCAGGTTGGCGATGATCGCCGCACCCGAGGTCATGGTCGGAGGCAAATCCCTATTGGTCACCATCAAATTCACGGGTGTGCCGCCGGTGACCAGCCCTCCGACGGCCAGATTCCCGGTCAGATTGCGCCCTCCACTATCGACGATGTAGCCTTTCTGATCCATCTGGAACTGGCCATTGCGGGTGTAGGTGGTGACGCCGTTCTGGCTCATCTGGAAGAAGCCATTGCCGCCGATCGCAAGATCCAATGGATTGTTGGTCACGCTGATGCCGCCCTGGGTGAAGGACTGGGCAACCGCGGCCACCTTGGAGCCTAAGCCTGCGGACAGGTTGCTCACCCCGAAGACCGAGGCGGCGTAGACATCGGCGAATTGCGCCGTGCTGGACTTAAAGCCCACCGTCGAGGCATTGGCGATGTTGTTGCCGATCACATTCAAACTTTGCGATGAACTGCTAAGCCCGCTCAAACCCTGGTCGAAGCCCATGTCGATTCCTTTTTAGAAGATTTGGATGATCTGATTCATGCCAACCGTACCCAGGTTGGACAACTGCACGTTCAGGCCACTGCTGCCGCTGGACACACTTTGCACCTGCGCCAGAGCATAAGAAGTGGCGGTCACGGCCGTACCTGCCGCGGTCGCCGCCACCTGGAAGTTGAAATTGCCCACAGCCTGAGCGCTGCCCGAGGCATCCTTGCCATCCCAGGTGAACTGGGCCAGGCCGGCGGGCTGGCTTCCCAGATTCAGGCTACGGATCGCTGTGCCCGCGCTGTTCAGGACATTCACGCTCACCTGATCGGCTGCGGACGCCAGATTGACGCCACCGGCCGCACCCGCACTGCCCAGGTTCAGGACGCTGCCTTGGGCCAGAACATTCTGGCCGATCAGGGAGGCGCTTTGCATCATCTGGCTGGACTGGAGCTGGCTCACCAAACCGGACACCGTGGTATTCAAGTCGGTGATCCCCTGCACCGTGGAGAGCTGCGCCAACTGGCTGGTGATCTGGGCGTTATCCATAGGGTTCATCGGGTCCTGGTTCTGCATCTGGGTGACCAGCAGCTTGAGAAACTGATTACTCGCGGCGGAGACGCTATTGCTGGCGCTGGCGCTGGCTCCAGTCGCAGTGCTGGTGTTCTGTACGGCGGCGATGCTCATGGTTCGCTCCTATCAGGTTTGGGCTACGGCCAGAGTCTTCAGCAGCAGGCTCTTGGTCGTGCTCATCACTTCGGCATTGGTCTGGTACGAACGCGAGGCCGAGATCATGTTCGTCATCTCCTCCACCGGATCGACATTGGGATAAGCCACATAGCCCTTGGCATCGGCGAGCGGGTGTTTGGGGTCGTAGACCAGGCGCGCGGGTGTGGCGTCTTCGACCACTTCCTTCATGCGCACGCCCTGCGCCCAGGGCGCATCCTTGCTCATCGCGACCGACTGGAACACGACCTGCTTGGCCTTGTAGCCGCCGCCGGTGGAGGAATGGGCGGAATCGGCATTGGCCAGGTTGGAGGCGACCGCGTTCAGGCGCATGGATTGCGCAGTGAGGGCA
>CAISDD010000286.1 GCA_903883985.1 uncultured Pseudomonadota bacterium
GCAACAGCTTGAAGCGTGCTTCTTGAGAGGGCGTTTGCCACCGGTGAAGTCGCGATAGGTCTCGTCACGCAGTCGATAGGGTTGCCGTGCCTTATTGAGAAGTTACCTGATCTTACCGAAGGGCGGATGAGCCGGCGTAGCCGGCGTTATCCGCCGAATGCCCGACATCCGGCGGAAGGCGCGAAAAACCGCTTTTCCGCCCTACCTTGCTGTGGGAACAGCGTATCCGTGCCATCAGTTACCGCAAAAAACGTCAGGGATACATGATGCAACACTTTGAAAAAGTGCAACCCTCACTTACTGCTGAATCAGGAAGTCTGAATTTGAAGAACACACTGGATTCCCGCTTACCACCGAGGGAATGACGAAAAAACAAGCACTTATGTTTTGAACAAATTTTTACTTCCTCCTCGTCTGCCAAAATATCCATGGCGAGGCTGGCAAGATCGTAGGCGAGCGCCTCGACGTTGCGATCCTTGTCCTGATGCACCCCCTTCGGCTAAGGTGCGATATTCCGGGCA
Source organism: uncultured Pseudomonadota bacterium (assembly GCA_903883985.1). GTDB lineage: Bacteria > Pseudomonadota > Gammaproteobacteria > Burkholderiales > Thiobacillaceae > PFJX01. The sequence goes on from CAISDD010000286.1 coordinate 522, forward strand.
GGACTCGGCTCGCACCACATGCTTTTCACAGTGATATTCCCTACGGGCGAACAGCGCCTACAATGAGCTGTGGCCGCTTCGCTATTGCGGAGAAGTTGCGAGCCAGATTGGTCTGGGAGGCTCGGCTGGAATGGCGCAGCCACGGACATGTGCCGTAATGGTAAAAAGGGGGGGGGCATGAACACGCTGTTGCGGTCATTGCTGCTGCTGACCCTGGCGCATGCCGCAGTCCAGGCGGCCGAGATACGCTTGCCGCCGGGGATCGCTTCCCCGTCCACCCTCAAGTCGGTGCCGATCACCGCCGCCAGCCCCAGCCTGTTCACCGTGCACACTGCCACCATGAATACCATCACACTGGCTTGCGACGCGATGGCATCGTGACCATCCAGACCCCATGACGTTATTCAACGCCTTATTAAAAAGGGTATCTACCATGCTCAAGTACATCAGAATTCTAGCCGTTCCCCTGCTCCTCCTCGTGGTCGTGCCAGCCTGGTCGGCCGGCACCGACGAACTCTGGGATATGACCTTCGCCATGGACATGGGCGGCATGACCATGCCCAGTCCCACCATCAAGTCCTGCATTCCCAAGGGCGGCCAATACAAGCCCGAGGACAAGGACAAGAGCAAGAATTGCAAGCTCAGCGACTACAAGATTTCTGGCAACACGGTGTACTGGAAGATGGAATGCACCGGCAAGGAGGCCATGACCGGCAGCGGCGAAATCACCAAGACGGCCACCACCATGAAAGGCGTGTTCAACATGCATGCCCACGACATGGACATGACCCAGAAAATCAACGGCAAGCGGGTGGGCACTTGCGATGCCGCAGAGCAGCGCCAGAAGATGGATAAGGTCGCGACGGACATCAAGCAGCGCGTCAGTGATACCACCAGGCAGACCTGTGAAGGCAGCATGAACCGCGAGGTGGAATCCGGCGGTTATGGTGAGGCCGGCTCCATGCTGTTCCACGGCGACCAGTTGTGCGCCGGCTATCAGCCGCAATTGTGCAAGCAGGCGCGCGCCTACGCCACCAGCTACAAGGGCTACGCTGCCTATGCCAACCGGCGCGTGGCGCCGGAGGCGAAGCTGATGAAGTGGGGCTGGGTGCTGGCGGACTGCAAGATCGATCTTGACAAGTCGCTACCCAAGCTGTGCAAGCAGGCCGTGGCGGAAAAGGCCTGGCGCTTCGTCGGCGGTTACTGCCCGGCCGAGGCTCAGGCTTTGAGCGACCAGTCCTGCGCTGAGTTTGGCATGGCCCGTTCGCCCGACTACAGCAAGCCCTTCGGGCCCATGTGCCTGGCTCTGCGCAGCAAGGGCGAAGACGGCGGCAACCCGGGCGAGAGCGACGAAGTCGGTAGCGGTCCCAGCACTGGCAGTCCCAACGCCAGCGGCCGTTCCTATTCTAGCATGTCGAACGACAACCGCAAGGCGGCGCCGGCCCAGGACGCCGACAAGGGTAGCGACAACCCGGCAGCCCAGGCGATGGATGCGGTGAAGAAACTCAAGGGCATGTTCGGGTTCTGAGCCGCGTGTCCATGCGGCTGGTGGCGTGGCTGCTCGTGGCGCTGCTGTGCTGCGTTCCGGCCTATGCCAAGGACCAGACGCCTACGCCGCGCAATTTCCCGCCTGACGCCGCGGCCTACCTGGTCAAGGCCGACGGCCGGGTGCTGTGGGCCAAGGCGGTGGACCAGCCGCTGTCGCCGGCCAGCCTGACCAAGCTGATGACCGCGCTGCTGGTGGTCGAGGGTAACGACCCCGGCGCCGTCGTTACCGTGGGCACGGCGGCCGCACGGGAGAGCGGCAGCAGGCTCGGCCTGCACCGGGGCGAGCGGCTGACGGTGGCCGATCTCCTGGCTGCCACCCTGATTCAGTCTGCCAACGATGCCTGCCATGCCCTGGCCGACCACGTCGCCGGCAACGAGCAGCGCTTCGTCGTGCGCATGAACCGGCGCGCCCGCGCCTGGGGCCTGGCCGAGACCCATTTCGCCAATGCCTGCGGCCATGACCAGCCCGGCCACACCAGCAGCGCACGGGATCTCGCCGTCCTGGCCGAGCGCGCCCTGGCGCGACCGGAATTGGCCCGGCTAATGGCGGCCGCCAGCATGGAAATCCGCAGCCTCGACGGCAGCCGGCATTACCAACTTCACAACAAGAACCTGTTGATTGGCCGCTTTCCCGGCGCCGTGGGGGTCAAGACCGGCTTCACTGCGCGTGCCGGCAAATGCCTGGTCGGCGCGGCGCGCCAGGATGGCCACGAAGTGCTGCTGGTCATGCTCAATGCGCCCAATCGCTGGTGGGATGCGGTGGAGGCCCTGGAACGTGCTTTCTTCGAACGCCAGTTCCCCGCCCGCTAGCGTCCCTTGGCTGCCCCTGGTTGCAGGCCTCCTGGCCTATGCCAACAGCTTCCGTGGGGGGTTCCAGTACGACGACTACGGCGTCATCGTCGAAACTTCCCGGGTCCATTCCTGGGCGGCCTGGTGGTCCGCCGCCAGCCACGGCGGCCTGCGCCCGCTGCTCAACCTGAGCTACACCTTCAGTTGGCTCTCAGGTGGTGGCGCGACCTTCGCCTTCCATGTGTTCAACTTGCTGACGCACTTCGGCAGCATCGCGCTGGTCCATGCTCTGTCTGCCAACTTCCTGCGCCGCCATGACCCCACTGTCGACTGGCGCCCTGCCGCTCTCTGGGCCGCATTGCTGTTCGCTGTCCATCCCCTGCACAGCGAAGCCGTCACCTACCTGTGCGGACGTTCCACCGCGCTAATGACCCTGTTCTACCTGGCTGCCCTGTGGGCCTACTCCTGCGGCGCCCGGGCGGCGACCCTGGCCCTGTTCCTGCTGGCGCTGCTGACCAAGGAGAACGCCCTGTTGCTGCCCCTGGCCCTGCTGGCCTGGGACTGGAGTGGCCGTGTCCCGGCCTCTCTGATCCTGCGGCGGCAATGGCCCTTCTGGTTGCTGTGCGGGCTGGCGACCCTGGCGTTGCTGCTGCATCCCGGATACTGGTCGCTGCTTTGGAACAGCACGCACCTTCGCGACCTGCACGCCAGCGTGCCCACCCAGCTCTACAGCGGTGTTGCCCTGCTGGGCGAACTGGCCTGGCCGGCGTCCCTCGACTTCGATCCGGATTGGCCGGTATTGACCGACTTTAGCGCAGTCCTGCCGCAACTGGCATTGCTGGCATTGGCCCTGCTCGTTGCCTGGCGTGCCCGTGTCAAGCGGCCCTGGATCAGCCTCGGGGTACTGTGGGCGCTGCTGCACCTGGTGCTGGCCAACACCTTTTTCCCGCGCGCCGACGTGGCCAACGAGCGGCAACTCTACTGGGCCGACTGGGGCCTGTTCCTGATGCTCGCAGTGGAATTCCGGTTGCGCTTGTCGCGGTCCCGCGCCTGGGCGGTAGTATTGCTCATTGCTTGCGCACTGGGCGTCCTGACCTACGGGCGCAACCGTCTCTACGCCAGCGAGATCGCCCTGTGGCAGGACACGGCACAGAAATCACCGGACAAGGCACGGGTGTTCAACAACCTGGGTTACGTCTATCAACTGGCCGGGCGCCATGAGGAGGCGCGGCTGGCCTACCTGCGGGCGCTGGCCCTGCAGCCGGAATTCACCCGTGCAGCCAATAACCTGGAGCGGCTCGA
>CAISDD010000287.1 GCA_903883985.1 uncultured Pseudomonadota bacterium
ACGCATGAAGAGGGACTTGGCTTTTCGCTACAAGACGGGGAGTTGATGACCGAGTCGTTCGCGCTTTAGATGGCGGCCACCTGGCCCGTGTAGCCTCGTGGGAGCGGGCTTGCCCGCGATACAGGCACAGACCTGACCCCGTTCTTCGGGTGTTGGGATTGGACTACGTGGCTTGCCATCGAGGCCGGTGATGTCTGATTTTGTGGCCTCATTCCTTGGCTTGGTGATAGCGAAGCCGTTGGCTACTCACCAGAGATGCAAAACCTTGCCGACTAGACCGACCAGAAACACGCTCAGGGCGATGTTGGTCGTGGTCATCCATTTGAGCAATTTGAGTTCAGCATGGATGGGGCTATTTCAACTTGCAAGTCTTGGAGAGTGACGAGTTCTGCATGCGACTTGACGATCGTGCGCACCACCGCATCGGCCTGGTCTTGGGCCATGCCAGCCGTTTTCAGTTCTCGAACGAGTTCCTGAGTATCGCAGGTGATCGAGGCCATGTATCCTCCTGTCAATGGAGATCATGCGTAGGGCGGAATGTGCTGTTCATTCCGCCGAATGTCTACGACGGACAACGTTGGGTTGGACGGCGGGGCTCCTGCCAGTGGGTGGTTTGTAGCACCCCACGTTTGCCCTCATCGCAGGCCGTTTACGGGCCGAATCCAGCCCAGGGCCGAACCGGGTTTGTGATCAGAAAAACTGTTTGGCGAAATTGGCGATGGCGATGGCAATCAGCACGCCCATCATCCACTTGAGCAGATTCAGGTCGGCATGGATGGGTGCCAACTCGATCTGTAAATCATTACGCGTGACGAGTTCCGTTTCGTCTATGGCAGCTCGCATGGCATCGGTTAAACCTTCGGCCTGATCCAGATTGAAACCGGCTTCCTGGAGCTTGCGAACAAACTTGTGTGTATCGAAGGTGATCGAGGCCATGATTCCTCCTGGCAGTGTGAGGATTGTAACCGTAGTTCCGTAGTATGTTTGAAACGGTTCCACGCCCCTCCGCGACTCACAAGGTGGCGGGGTTGGACGTGGTGTGGGTGTTGGGGTTGGACGGCGGAATAAACTGCATTCCGCCCTACAAAAAGCAAGACCTGACCCCGCTCTTGCGCATCGGCCAGGTCTTGGGCCATGCCAGCCGTTTTCAGTTCTCGAACGAGTTCCTGGGTGTCAAAGGTGATGGAAGCCATGGTACCTCCCGGCAATGCGGGGAATTGTAACCATAGGAGCCTGCATGTGGGCCTTCTGCTGCGGCTTGGGTGGGGAAAAAACAAAACGGGCGCGAATCGCTTCGCGCCCGTCTCTTGAATCACCGTCTCCAACTCAGGCGGCAAGCCGCCTTCGATTAGAAGCTGTGGTTCATGCCCATGGTGAGGGCGTTCAGGGCTTGACCAGCGGTGCCGGTCAGGTTGATGGTGCTGTCGACGCCGTAATGGGCGTAGCCGACATAGGTGCTGGTGCGCTTGGACAGGCCGTAGACCACGCCGACGGTGGTGTCGGTGGTGTTGTTGGCGTTACCGCTGGGGTTCTTCTTGCCGTATTGCGCGGCCAGGGTGATGGGGCCCATGCCGTAAGCGGCGGACAGCAGGTAGTCGGTCTGGCTATTGGCGGAATTACCACCAGCGTTGCTGATCTTCTCGTAGGTGGCGCCCAGCTTCAGGTCACCGATGGTGTAAGCACCATTCAGCTTCCAGGCGTTTTGGGACGAGGAAGCGCTAAGGTTGGCGGGAGTGCTATAGGCTCCCAGGTTCTCGTAGCCGGCGGTCACTTTCAGGGGGCCGTTGTTGTACATGCCGGCCAGGGAGTAAGCGTTGGACAGGTTGTTGAGGGACTTGGTGGTGGCGGTATTGTTGGTGAAGTTACCCGGAACGATGGCGCCGACGATGCTCAGGCCGGACATGTCGGGGGACACGTAGGCGATGGCGTTGGCTACGCGCAGGTCTTCACAGATGATGCAACGAGCGCCACCGTTCTGGGCATCGGCCAGGGTGTCGGTGAACAGGTCGGCAGAGCCGGCCATCTTGTACGGGGTGTCGTGACGACCAGCGACGACGGTACCGAAGTCGCCGGACAGGCCGACGAAGGTGTCACGCTGGGCACCCAGGCCGCCAACTCCAGCAGCGGCGGCAGTGGTTCCGGCGCTTAGGCTGCCGTTGGTGCCGGCGTTGAAGCCGCTTTCCCACTGGTAGATGGCCTTCAGACCGCCGCCCAGATCTTCCGCACCCTTGAAGCCGATGCGCGAGGTCTCGTCGTTCATGCCCCAGCCGATGCTGTTGTTGAGGTGATCAACGGAAACACGGAACTGGCCGTAGAAGTCAACGTTGGAGGAAGCGGCGAAGGCGGGGGCGGCAAAGGCGCCAGCAACAGCCAGAGCGATCAGAGACTTTTTCATGGGTAAAACTCCTATCAGGGTTGGTGTTTCTATCCTCTGCCCAGCGCGGCGGCCTGTAGGGCCATCCGCCCTTCCCATCCTGAGAAGGGGGCTGTACAAACCTCTCGCGCGAGAAGTTGAATCGCATTCTGCTCAAGCCCCATACCCAGCGCAAATTCCGCGACACTATTCAAGTGATTTCTCAAGAGTGCTGTGGCGCGTTTGCAACGGGCGGGAGTTGCTGGTCGGTGCGGGAGGTGCGGGTCAGGCCGCTTTGACCTCAACTAGCTGTTCAGGAGGGTGCTCTAGCCGCCCGGCGCTGCGGCAAGCGGACATCCAGAACGATTTCGGCGTAGGGGGCGTGGACGCGTCCTTGCTCATCCTTCTCCACGGCCATCCAGGCACCAAGCTTGTCCACATCCTGATGGACATTCTTGTAATCGCGCCCAAGTTGCCTGGCCAGTGCGGCGATGCTCATGGCGCCGTGTTCGCGCAAGGCAGCGAGTAACTCCCAACGCCTTGGAGTGAACACGGCCAACATCTGACCCATGTCGGCAAATCCAATCCCGAAATAAGGTGTAGGTTCCTCGCCACGTTCCATGCACTCCATGACACGTACCGCATTGTCCAGCGTGCGTTGGATGCCCGCACCGACTTTTACATTGAGAATCCGCTCACACATCGCAGTACTCCTTGATGTCCTTCATGAAGTCGGCCAGCAGTCGAGCCGGGCTGGTGAAATCGTAGGAAGACTCCCGCGAGTGGAAGTGCTTGTGATTGCCCTTGCCGCGCTCATTGTCGTAGCCCAAGACCCGCCTTCCGTCCACCAAGAACACCAAGCGATATTTATAGGGATGTTCGGATGGAGAAACGGGCCTGGGGACTCGCCAGAGGACGATCTCGATGACGCCGCAACCGAAGACTTCCCTGGATCGGAATAATTCGAGAGCCTTCATGGGGTTCATTACACCATAGCGTAGCCATTCTGGGCTAGCCGACAGGTGCTGGCGGCATGCTTAGACCGTCGCGTCGTCGCTGCCAGACAACTCGCCAGACGCACACTCGGGCGTGTTCAACTGAGGATTCAAGGTTCAAATCGGCCAGCTTGACGTCCATGTGCGCCTGGGTCACCAGTTCCGTTACGTATTTAACAAGTAACTTCTCAATAAGTGATGCTGCGAAACAGATTTGGTTTGCCACCGGGCCCCTCACCCTGCCCTCGCCCGAAGGGAGAGGGTTCCACCCCCTTCCGCCTCCGGGGGAAGGGCCGGGGATGAGGGCCTGCGCCGGCAGCTTAATGAAGGCAAAATGAGTTACGCGACATTACTTAAGGCACGGCAACCCTATCGACGAGGTGACGAGACCTATCGCGACTTCACCGGTGGCAAACGCC
>CAISDD010000288.1 GCA_903883985.1 uncultured Pseudomonadota bacterium
CAGACCAGTTTGCAGGCCGCCATGACGGCTTTTGCCCAGACCTCTAAGCTGTCCATGTTCAACTACCTGTAGGCGGCCTGGCGTGCTGGTTTGAGGCGCATTCGGCCGACACGCGGGGAATTGTCGCGCGTCGAGTGGCCTTCACGGTCATGGGAGCGTCCTTCCATAGGGGGGGCTTATACCCTGGCGGCCCGCCGGAACGCCTACCGCAGCCCGTGTGTAGACCGTCTCCGGCCTTCGCGACCCTCTTGACCCAAAAAAAATTTATTTACAAACAAATAAGTCTGATTAGGGCGGCTTCAACCCCGGTGCTATCCTCGCCGCCCAATACCCGCCCAGTCTGTTCTTCAACCCTTTTTGGAGTCCCCATGTCCCGTCTCGTCAAACCCCACGGTGGTGGTGAATTGAAGCCCCTGCTGCTCGAAGGTGCAGCCCGTGAGGCAGAGCTGTCCCGTGCCCAGAGCCTGCCGAAGGTGAAGATGTCTTCCCGTGAAACCGGCGACCTGATCATGATGGGCATCGGCGGTTTTACCCCGCTGGACGGCTTTATGACCCATGCGGACTGGGCCGGCGTGTGCGACGGCTACAAGATGGCGAACGGTCTGTTCTGGCCTATCCCCGTGACGCTGTCCACCGATACCTCCACGGCCGGGACTATCAGCCTGGGTCAGGACATCGCCCTGGTCAATGGCGAGAACGGCGAGATCATGGGCACCATGAAGGTCACCGAGATCTACGGCATCGACAAGGGCCATGAGTGCATGATGGTCTACAAGACCACGGACATCGAGCATCCCGGCGTCAAGATGGTGATGGATCAGGGCCCGGTGAACCTGGCCGGTCCGGTCAAAGTGCTGTCCACCGGCACCTTCAAGGAAGAGTACGGCGACCAGTTCATGACGCCCGCCGAGACGCGTGCCCAATTCGAGAAGATGGGCTGGTCCAAGATTGCCGCGTTCCAGACTCGCAACCCCATGCACCGTTCCCACGAGTACCTGGCCAAGATCGCCATCGAAACCATGGACGGCGTCCTGGTTCATTCGCTGCTGGGTGCCCTGAAGCCGGGCGACATCCCCGCCGAAGTCCGCTCCGAAGCGATCAGCGTGCTGGTCGAAAACTACTTCGCTCCCGACACCGTAATCCAGGCGGGCTACCCGCTGGACATGCGTTATGCCGGCCCGCGCGAAGCCCTGTTGCACGCGCTGTTCCGCCAGAACTATGGCTGTTCGCACCTGATCGTCGGCCGCGACCATGCCGGTGTGGGCGACTACTACGGCCCCTTCGACGCCCAGAAGATCTTCGATGAAATCCCGAAGGATGCGTTGGAAACCAAGAACATGAACATCGACTGGACCTTCTGGTGCAAGAAGTGTGGCGGCATGGCCTCGCAGCGTACCTGCCCGCACAGCAAGGATGACCGCATCCTGTTGTCCGGTACCAAAGTGCGTTCGATGCTCTCCGAAGGCCAGGACCTGCCGGTCGAATTCAGCCGTCCCGAGGTCGCCCGTGTCTTGCAGAAGTATTACGCGAGCCTGACACAAGAACAGAACGTCAAGATTGAGCTCAAGGGTCATTCGGCGGCTTGAGTGGCTAGTGGTCAGTGGTCAGTGACGAGTGGCAATCGTTTCCGCGCCTAAGGCGCGCGAATGTTAGCTACTTGCCACTAGCGAACGCTACCTGCCAAAGAATTTGGAATTGAGCCTGCCAGAAGCGGATCGCGATTCGCCCTGGCCAGTATTTGGCTCGGTTTTTCTGAATGGGCCGCGTGTAAACGCGGATTGTTAGCTAACAAGGAGTGAATGAATGCCTACCTTCGTCCGTACCGACAAGTGCGACGGCTGCAAGGGTCAAGACAAGACCGCCTGCATGTACATCTGCCCGCATGACCTGATGAAACTGGACCGTGATGGTTCCGAAACCGGCCACGCCATGCGCGCCTTCAACCAGGAACCCGAGCAGTGCTGGGAATGCTATTCCTGCGTGAAGATTTGCCCGCAGCAAGCCATCGAGTGTCGCCACTACGCCGACGTCGTGCCCCTGGGCGGCTCCGTGCAGCCTCTGCGTGGTTCCGACTCCATCATGTGGACCATCAAGTTCCGCAATGGCGTGCTGAAGCGTTTCAAGTTCCCGATCCGCACCACCCCCGAGGGTTCCATCGACTGCTACGGCGGCA
>CAISDD010000289.1 GCA_903883985.1 uncultured Pseudomonadota bacterium
CGCCGCCGGCCTGCCCATCCCGCTTTGGCTGACGCTGCCCCGGCTAGCGGTGATACCGGCCTACCAGCCCGGCGCGGAAAACGATGACCTGCTGGACCACAAGCTCACCAGCCTGCACTTCGGCGGCGAGGCCGTTCCCCCGGCACTGCACGGTGAAACCTGGGCCGACCTGCTGTCCGAGGCCGTATTCGGCGCCGACCACCCGCCACGCTACGTCCTGCTAGTGGGCCTGGACCAATGGCTGCTGCTGGACCGCTACAAGTGGCCCAACAACCGGGCGCTGCGCTTCGATTGGGCCGAAATCCTGGACCGTAAGGACAGCGATACCTTCAAGGCCTGCGCTGCCTTGCTGCACAAGGATTGCCTGGCGCCCGCAGAAGGCGACAGCCTGCTGGAAAGCCTGGACGAGAACGCCCACAAGCACGCCTTCGGTGTCAGCGAAGACCTCAAATACGCCCTGCGCGAAGCAATCGAACTGCTCGGCAACGAAGCGGCACGGCAATTGGACGAACTGGCCAGCGGCAGCAAGAAGAGCGTCTATTCCGGGCAATACAAGCTGGACCCGGCCGACCTGAGCATGGAATGCCTGCGCATGGTCTACCGCCTGCTGTTCATGTTCTACATCGAGGCGCGGCCGGAACTGGGCTATGTGCCCATCGCCAAGAGCGAGGTCTACCTCAAGGGCTACAGCCTGGAGAGCCTGCGCGACCTGGAGATGCAACCCCTCACCACGCTCCATGCCCGGGAAGGCGTCTACTTCGATACCACCCTGCGCCGACTGTTCCGGCTGCTGGCCCAGGGTACCGGCATGACCGGGCAGCAGAGCATTCGCGATGCCACCCAGGGAGCGAAGGACACCTTTGCCCTGGCGCCGCTGGATAGCCGCTTGTTCGACGACGCCACCATGCCGCTCCTGAACAAGGTGCGTTTTCCCAACCAGGTCTGGCAACGCATCATCCGGCTCATGTCCCTCACCCGGGGCAAGCGGGGCCAGCGTCGTGGTCGCGTCAGCTACCAACTGCTGTCCATCAACCAGTTGGGCGCCGTCTACGAGGCCCTGCTCTCCTACCGGGGCTTCTTCGCCGCGGAAGACCTCTATGAGGTGAAGCCCGCGCCCAAGACGAGCAGGGCATCCGGCGAGGACGAAGAAGAAGGCGACGACGGCGAAGCTGAAAACGCCAGCGCCAGCCCCGCACGCGGTGCCGCGTCCACCAGCGAAGCCGACCTCCTGGAAAACGCCTGGTTCGTCCCTGCCAGCCGCCTGAATGAATACAAGGAAGACGAACGGGTCTACGACATCAACGACGCGGGCCAGCGGGTACTGCGCCGCCACCCCAAGGGCAGCTTCATCTACCGCCTGGCCGGCCGCGACCGGCAGAAGAGTGCGAGCTACTACACCCCCCAGGTGCTCACCCAATGTCTGGTCAAGTACGCCCTCAAGGAATTGCTGCACAGCGAGCGGTTGCAGAAGGCCGACGACATCCTCACCCTCACCGTGTGCGAGCCGGCCATGGGCAGCGCCGCGTTCTTGAACGAGGCCGTCAACCAATTATCCGAGGCCTACCTGGAGAAGAAGCAGGCCGAACAGAAGCGCCGCATCCCCAACGAGGACTACGCCCGGGAATTGCAGAAGGTGCGCATGTACATCGCCGACCGCAACGCCTATGGCGTCGACCTGAATCCGGTGGCGGTGGAGCTGGCGGAAGTCTCCCTCTGGCTCAACGCCATCTATGGCGAAACCGATGCCCAGGGGCAGCCTCTCCCCGCTCGGGTGCCCTGGTTCGGCTAC
>CAISDD010000290.1 GCA_903883985.1 uncultured Pseudomonadota bacterium
CGATCAACCTGCATTACACCAAGGGCCGCATCAAGCTGGAAATCGGCCTGGCCAAAGGCAAGAAGCTGCATGACAAGCGCGCGACCGAGAAGGATAGGGAGTGGCAGCGCGAGAAGGGCCGCCTCATGCGCGACAAATGAACGGTTCCGTGGAAAACCAACCTGGTTCCCCGGAAAACCGGCCCGCGAGCCAGACGCCACCCACCTACCGCAAGGAAGGCGCGGTCGGCTATGCGGAACTGTTCTCTTGCGACGAGATCATCGACACTCGCTCGCCCACGGAATTCGCGGAAGACCGGGTGCCTGGCGCCCTCAACCTGCCCGTATTGGACGATGAGGAACGCGCCCGCGTCGGCACGCTGCACAAGCAGGTTTCCGCCTTTTCCGCCCGACGCGCCGGTGCGGCCCTGGTTTCGCGCAACCTGGCACGGCATCTGGAAGGTCATTTCGCCGACAAGCCCAGGGAGTATCGCCCCCTGATCTATTGCTGGCGTGGCGGCAACCGCAGCGGCGCCATGACCACCGTCTTGCGCGCCGTCGGCTGGCAAGCCGTGCAACTGGAGGGCGGCTACAAGGCCTATCGCAAACAGGTCGTCAAGGACTTGGCGCATCTGCCCGGCTTGTTCGATTTTCGCGTGGTCTGCGGCCCTACCGGAGTGGGCAAGAGCCGCTTGCTGCGAGCCCTGAGCCAGGTCGGCGCCCAGGTGCTCGACCTGGAGGAACTGGCCGCGCACATGGGCTCGGTGCTGGGTGCCTACCCCGACCGTCCCCAGCCCACGCAGAAGGCCTTCGAGAGCAGCCTTTGGAACAAACTGCGCCGCTTCGACCCGATACGACCGGTGTTCGTGGAGTCCGAGAGCAAGAAGATCGGCAACCTGCACACGCCAGAAATCCTGCTCGCATGCATGCGCACCAGCCCCTGCCTCAACTTGAACGCCGACATCTCGGTGCGCGTCGCACTCCTGATGGACGAATACACCCACTTTCTCGCCGATGCCGACGCGCTCAGCCAGCGACTCGACTGCCTGGCCGGCATCCAAGGCCGTGCCCAGGTGGAAGACTGGAAGGCCCAGGCAGCGGCGGGAAACTGGGACGAACTGGTCAGCGACCTCCTGATCCGCCACTACGACCCCGCCTATCTGCGTTCGATTGATCGCAATTTCACGCATGCCGCGCGAGCGCAAACGCTGACCCTGACTTCGGCGGACGAGACCTGCATGCTGGCGCTGGCCGAGTCCGTGGGAGCGGGCAAGCCGGTGATCGCGGGCAAGCCCGCTCCCACGCCCTAGCCGATATGCCCACCCAAATTCTCGAACTCCCCATCGCGGGCATGACCTGCGCCGCCTGTTCCGGTCGACTGGAGAAGAACCTGAATCGGCTCGAAGGCGTCGTGGCTCACGTGAACCTGGCGGTAGAGAAGGCGCGGGTGGAATTCGATCCCGCCGCCATCACGCCCCAGGCCATCCTCGACTTGGTGGCAAAGACCGGCTTTTCCGTGCCGGTACAAAATCTGGATATGGCCATCGCCGGGATGACCTGCGCGGCCTGTTCCGCGCGCCTGGAAAGAGTCCTCAACGCCCAGCCCGGTGTCGAGGCGCGGGTCAATCTCGCCACGGAGAAGGCGCGGATCTCCTATCAACCCGGCTTGAACGACGTCACGGGCCTGATCGCGGCGGTGGCGCGCGCAGGATTTGCCGCCAGCCCGATCACGGAGTCCAGCCGCGCCGAGGAAAAGGCGCGCAAGGCCGCCGAATACCGCAAGGAACTGCGGATATTCGCGATCTCCGCGCTACTCACCCTGCCCTTGCTGGCACAGATGCTGCCCATGGTGCTGGGCGTCCACGAGGTCATGGGCATCCCGCCCTGGCTGCAATGGCTGCTGGCCACACCGGTGCAGTTCTGGTCTGGCCGGCGCTTCTACACGGGTGCGTGGAACAGCCTGCGCGGCGGCGGCGCCAACATGGACGTATTAGTCGCCTTGGGAACGAGTGCCGCGTATTGCTTCAGCGTGTACCAGCTTCTGTCCGGCGGCCCGCTTTACTTCGAAGCCAGCGCCTCCGTGGTCACCTTGGTACGCCTGGGAAAGCTGCTGGAAGTTAGCGCCCGGTCGCGCACCTCCGGTGCGATCGAACAATTGATCGGCCTGCAACCGCGTCTGGCGCGAGTGGAGAGAGACGGGGGAGCGCTTGAAGTCGAAACCGCCCTGCTCAAGGCCGGCGACATCGTTCTGGTGCGCGCCGGCGAGCGCATTCCAGTCGATGGCGTAGTCCTGGACGGAGCCTCCAGCGTCGATGAAAGCCTGCTGACCGGAGAAAGCTTGCCACGTCTCATGCGCGCGGGCAACCAAGCCCATGCCGGCACCCAGAACCTGGACGGCCTCTTGCGCCTACGCGCCGAAGGGGTGGGCGCGCAGACCCAGTTGATGGAAATCGTGCGCCTCACCGAAGCCGCGCAAGGCTCCAGGGCGCCGATCCAGGCGCTCGCCGACCGCATCGCCAACGTTTTCGTGCCCATCGTCCTCGCGCTCGCACTTTTCACCTTCGCCGGCTGGTGGCTCGCCACGGGCGATTTCACACATAGCCTGATCCCCGCCGTAGCGGTGCTGGTCATCGCCTGTCCCTGCGCCCTGGGGCTGGCGACCCCGACCGCGGTCATGGTGGGTCTGGGGCGCGGCGCGCAACTGGGCATTTTGGTGCGTTCGGCGCAGGCACTGGAACGCGCCGAAAAACTGGCCGTGCTGGCGCTGGACAAGACCGGCACCCTCACCCAGGGGAAACCGGATCTGCTGGGCATCGAGCCGATCGGCGAGACCGTCGACGAAGTCACCGCCCTGCGCCTGGCTGCCTCCCTGGAACAGGGTAGCCGCCACCCGCTGGCTGCGGCCCTGCTCGCCGCAGCCCAGGTGCGTGGTCTGGCGCTGGCGCAGGTGACAGAATTCGCCAACGAGGCAGGTGCCGGCGTGAGCGGCATGGTGGAAGGGATACATCTGCGTCTGGGCACGCAGGAATGGGCCTGCCCTCCCCCCTCTCCGCACCCACCCGCTCCCCGCTCCCCGCTCCCCGCTCCCCCCTCACCGCTCACCGCCCTATGGCTGGCCGATGAAACCGCCCTGCTCGCCCGCTTCATCCTGGCCGACCGTCTGCGCCCGACTTCGCGGGCTGCCGTGGCGAGGCTAGAGGCAATGGGCATACGCACGCTCATGCTTAGCGGCGACCAGGAAGCGGTGACCGCAGCCATCGCGCGGGAAGCCGGTATCCTGGAGTGGCGCTCGCGGGTCAAACCGCAGGACAAGGCAGCGGCCGTGACCGCGCTGAAAGAATCGGGAGCGGTGGTAGGCATGGTCGGAGACGGCATCAACGACGCCCCTGCCCTGGCCAGCGCCGATATCAGTTTCGGCATGGCCGGCGGCTCCGACATCGCCCTGGAAGCGGCCGACATCACCCTGATGCGCGCCGACCTTGAGGGCGTGGCAGACGCCGTGGCACTGTCGCGTGCCGTGATGAAGAAAATACGCCAGAACCTATTCTTCGCCTTCGCCTACAACGTATTGGCCCTGCCCCTGGCCGCAGCCGGCATGCTCAACCCGGTCATCGCGGGGGCGGCGATGGCGCTGTCTTCCGTCTCTGTCGTGAGCAACTCCCTGCTGTTGAAACGCTGGAAACCCATTAAACAGATTTGAACGATGGTCGCTGTTATCATCAGTCATTTCACACAAGATCGCCCACCATGTCTGTCACCTTGAGTCTTCAGCCCGGTACCTGTGTCGTCGCGATCAGCGGCAATTTCACCTTCGAGGTCCATCGCCCGTTTCGCCAGCATTCCGAACAAGCCCTGGATCACCCAGACTGCATGCAGTTGGACATCGACCTGTCGGCGGTACAGTACCTGGACAGCTCCGCGCTGGGCATGTTGCTGCTGGTGAAGGACAAGGCCACGGCGCTAGGCAAGCGAGTGCGGCTCAAGGGCGCCACAGGCAACAGCTTGCAAATCCTGCAAGCGGTCAAGTTCGACGGCATATTCGAACTGGCCTGAGCTGCAACCCTGCAATTCAGGCCATCGCAGCTTAGTCCTTCGGGAAGTCGGGTCTGGGGTCGAAATCGGAGAGCCTGGACAGCTTCTCATAGAGCGCTCGTTCGGCATCGCTCAGGCTCGGGGGCAAGACCACCAGTAACTGCACGATAAAGTTCCCCGCGCCTTCCGTGCCCGGCATACCCCGACCCGGAAGGCGCAGCTTCTGACCGCTGCGCGAACCCACCGGCACTTTCATGCGCACATTCCCGTTGAGCGTCGGCACGGTGATGACCGTACCCAATGCAGCCTCCCAGGGCGAGATGGGGGTATCCAGGCAGATGTCCTGGCCTTCCAGACGATAACGCGGATGCGGCGCGATCTGAATCACCAGGTAGAGATTCCCCGCCCCGCCACCGTAGGACGAGCGCTGCCCCTTGCCGGGTACGCGCAGGCGTTTTCCCGGCAAGGCTCCCGGCGGCACCCGCAGCTTCACGTCACGCGTACCCTGCTCCAGGGACAGGCTAAGATGCTTTTCCACCCCATGGAAGGCCTCTTCCAGCGTCAACGTGAGGCTGGCCTCGACATCCTGACCAGAGGGCATGCCAGCACCGGCATGGCCGCGACCCGAGTGCTTGCGACCGCCGAACAATTGCGAAAACAGGTCGGAAAAATCCGCCGACCCTCCCGCACCGCCCCATCCGGGTGGTGGACGGAAGTCCTGGCCGGGACGGTAACTGCCTAGCTGGTCATAGGCGGCCCGCTTCTCCGTGTCGCCGAGAACCTCGTTGGCCTCGTTGACGTCCTTGAATTTCTCCTCGGCACCCGTCTCCTTGGAGACATCGGGGTGGAATTTTCGCGCCAGACGGCGATAGGCCTTCTTGATATCCTCTTTGCTGGCATCCCGCGCCACGCCGAGAATCTGGTAGTAATCCTTGTATTTCATGAAAGTTACGCTTAGACAGAGGGAGGAAAAAGTCCGGCAGGCAAAGCCTTCCGGCGAAAAGTTCGGTCACGCGTGCGTGATATGATGCACCGTCAAAATCAACCAGGCGAAATAAACATGAGCGAGCGCCAGAATCTTCAGGACGTATTCCTCAACACCCTGCGCAAAGAACATGTACATTGCTCGGTGTTTCTGGTCAACGGCATCAAGCTGGTCGGCAAGATCGAATCGTTCGACCAGTATATGGTGCTGCTGCGCGGCAACGACCAAGCCGTGCAGGCCATTTTCAAGCATGCAATCTCGACGGTCTCCCCGGCCAAACAGATCGACCTCCCTGCCGCCAGGAGCGAAACCTCGGCCACCTAGTAAGACCTGGCAGCCAGTCGAGGGCGCGTCAAAGAGCGCCGGCTCGGGCGCCGGTTTCTTCGGGAGGCCTCGCAAGATCGGCCTCCCCAGTGGCAGCGCAAGGCAGCGGCGCATGCTGGCTCCAGTTCCCTCCAAATCCAGACAGCTTCGCCTGCGGCACCGTCTCGGAAATAATCAGACTGGCGCCGCCGGACTTCTGGCTCGCTCCCTCACTGCGTCCCACCCGCGGCCCCACGCGTAGCCCCTGCACGCCGAGGCGGCTCAGTCTTTCCATCTCGGCGCGCGCACTGGCCAGCGTCGGGAAGGCACCCAGGGACAGCGCGCGCTCCAACTTGCCTACACGCACCGGGGCGATGTCCTTCACCCCCTTCAAGGTCGCCGCGACAATGGCCGCTTGCATGGCGGCGACATCGCTGAACGGGGGCAGATAGACCCACCAGCCCAATGGTTGTTGCAGGCGAATGTCGTACTCCGAAGCGGATAAGCTGGCCACTTGCATTCGAGATTCGATTTCACGCAGCAATTCATCGTCCAGGTCAGGCCAGTAGAAGCAGCGAGACAGCGGCGCGGCGAGCGTGCGGGGCGGCACGACGGTCACCGTCGCGGGCTCCACTCGCCCGAGCAGACGCAGTTTGTCGGCATTGAACCCCACAGGCGCCGGGGACTGGCCGTGTAGTCGTTCCAGGCTCAAACCGGCGAGCAGCACCACCGCGTTCGCCACGACCAGAAGGAGGATCAATCTTCCCATGCGTTTTCCTTCGCCATCCAGGCCAGTCCTTCCAACACCAGATCGTCGGCCTCCACCACGGGAGGTAAGAGCAAGGGGCTTAATCCCGCGCGCGCGCCACCGCTCAACAGAATCGTCACCGCCCGGCCGGCATGGCGCGCCAGACGCTCGCGCATCGCCACCACCACGCCGACTTGCGCCAGCGCGATCCCGGTGGCCGCAGCAGAACCGGTGTGCGTCGGAAACGAGACCACCTCGCCCGAGAATTCTCGCACACCCGACGTTCCCTGCTGCAAAGCTCTCTGCATAAGACTGGGCCCGGGAGCGATGGCCCCGCCGAGAAACCGCCCCTCCGCGGTCAGGACATCCACGGTCAAGGCCGTGCCCACGGTCACCACCACGCAGTCTCCCAGGCCGCGCCGCGCCGCAGCCACCAGGGCGACATAACGGTCGGCACCCAAGGACTCGGGTGGCTGATAGTCATTGCGCAACCCATAGGCCTCGGCTGCCGCCCTTACCCAGGAACTCTGCGCCACACGCCCGGCCAGAAGCCGTTCCAGGGCAGCGCGGGTCTCGTCGCCGGCGACGCAACACAACAGCGCCCGGCGCAGGGGATAATCCGCCAAGTCGGCCCGCAATCGTGAAACCTCTCCGGTGGGGCAAGCCCCGCGCAGCAGCCACGCCCCTCGCTGGCGCAGCCCCCACTTGATGCGGCTGTTGCCCGCGTCCAGCAGCAGGATCATGCGCCCCCTCGCAGACTCACTTCCCCGGAATGAAAGCGCCGCAGGCCCGTCTGCGTGGCCAGCAACAGGGCACCGTCCTCATCCACGCCTATGGCCTGGCCCGCGATGCGCTCTCCCATGGCGGTAAGCAGAGATACGCTCTGGTCCTGATGGGCATGCAAGGCTTCCCAATCACGGAGAAACGGCGCGAAACCCTCGGCATCAAAACGCTCCAACAATCCATGCAGCCGCGCCACCACTTCCAGCAACAGGACATTGCGATCGAGACTCCGTACCGGCAAATGCTCGGACAAGTCGGTGACCGCCTGCTCCAGCCCGAAGCCCTGAGACGCGACCCCCAGGACATTGATGCCCACGCCGATGATGGCCGCGTTCGGGCCCAGCATGTCGCCCGTCAGTTCAATCAGCACACCGGCCAACTTGGCACCATCGACCAGGATGTCGTTCGGCCATTTGACGACGGCCCCTGCCAGCCCGAGGTCGCGCAAGGCCTGCGCCAGGCCCAGTCCCACCACCAAAGACAGCCCGGACAACTCGCCGGCGCTGCGATTGAAGCGCCAAAGCAAGGAGAACATCAAGCCGCCCCCTAAGCCTGTTAACCAGGTTCGGCCACGCCGTCCGCGCCCCTTGCTCTGCCATTCCGCCGCCAACAGACTCTTGTGCGCAGCGCCGGCTTGCGCCTGCCGCATCAACTGGGCATTGGTCGAATCGAGCACCGGAAGCAGTTGGATATGCACACCGAGCGGCATCATGCTCTTCCCGAGCCACACCGCATCCAGCCAGGTGACCGGATGCGCCAAGCGATAGCCGCGCCCACGCACCGCCTGTATGCGTAGCCCCAGCGACTCGGCCTCGTGCACGGCGTTGTGTACGGAAGCGCGAGAGATCCGCAGGCCGCGCGCCACTTCTTCACCCGAACGAAACTGCTCATGGGAAAACGCCCGGACCACGTCCAGCAGTTGAGGGTTCATAGGCCTGGAAAGCCTCCCCTGCGCGTCAACGCTGCCAGCAATCGGCAGGTGTGCCCGTACCCGACACGCTCTGGCTGCCCTGCTGATTCAGGGTGAGGGTTCCGCACAAGGGGTCCGAGGCGACGGGGGTTGCCTGGATGGTAAACGTCGTGGGCGTAGGTTTGCTGGCGAAGGAGACGGTGTAGCGCGCCGAGCCGCTCTGCGGCGACTGCGCCAGGCTGGCGGGCACGGCATCGACCGTGGTGCCGGAAGGATCCTGATCATAGCGCCCAGAAGCCGTGTAATTGCGTTCCAGCAAGGACGCCAACTGCAACAGCACCGCCTTGGCATCCGCCCTCTGCGCTCGCAACGTGTAGTCCTGATAGGAACTCACCGCCACGGCGGAGAGGATGCCGACGATCATGATCGCGACCAATAATTCGACCAAGGTGAAGCCTCTGTTCATTTTCATCCCTCCGAATACCAGCGAGTGAACTCTACCCGCATCCGACCAGCTTGGCTGGGATCTGTGAGCGTAGACCCCACCATTCAATTGCTCAACTCGACCCAGGAGACGCGGCCGCTTAGCGTGGGTAGATTGACCGCCTGAGGCACCCAACTGCCGGGGGCCGTGGGCAAATCGGTAGGAGAGAATATGGCGACACCGCTTCCTGAATCCGTATGCACGATGTCCGTCCCGCCCATCGCCGCGCCCACCTTCAACCCTGCCGCTGGAGCATCGTTAGAATCGACGATCCTGTCGTGATTCACATCGAAAACCGAGAACGTGTCCTCCATATAGCCGTTGGCGGCGTTCAAACCCATCAACCAGCCGTCGCCCCCAGACTGGCAGGGGTCGGGTTGACCGCCATCGAGCTGCGGAAAAAAGGTGTTGAAGAAAACAAGGCCGGACAGCAGCGTGACCCGCCCCGTGAGACGCTCCCCCGTAACTGGCATGTCCCAATACCAGCCAAACTTGCTGTTCGCACCGCTGCACCCCGCCTTGTCACAATAGGGAACAGGCGTTTTGGCGGCTTGGGTGCGGGCCGTCGTGGATTCGTCGAAGGTCTGTTGCAAGAGTGAACTTCTGTCCAAGGTTGTGGTGGCAGTCGTGGTGTCCCAGACACCGTAGAAGGATTGCACGTCGCCGTTGAGGCGGTCGCCATTTTCCAAATATTTCCCTGTACCGAAAAGAATCAACTGTCCAGACAGCGTGCCCGTGCCATAGGGCGTGACCTCGGGTGGAGAGACGATGGGCTGACGCACCCCCGCGTCATTTTTCGCCACGAACGATGGGGTCGTAGTGCCATGGGCGGGCGCCCACGGGTGATTGGCGTCTTGTGGATTTTTTGCGGAAACATCGAATTTCCATAGATTGCCGTTGAGATCACCCGCATAGATGAAATCCACCATCCCATCCCCATTCGCATCATAAGGAGTGGGGGTGGAAAGCCCGTTGGTGTCGAGGCCATGGTCGCCACTGTAGCCGGTGGCCCCGACGCACAACTCATGGTAATCCGTGTTCGCCACCCAGGTCTTGTTGCTTCCGGACGGCCCGGCAAGATAAACGATGAACAAGCACGCTTGCCTGGAAGCAGCCTCAGGATAACCGTTGCCCACGATCATCGCCCATTTTCCATCATTCATGCGCACGATCTGACGTGACTGTCCCGAGCGCTGATTCCCGGCCGGAAATGGAACGGGCAGGTTGTAACTGTAATTCATGTCAGGATGACCAAATTCCCAGAGGACGGAACTGGCGGAGAAACCAAGCGGGTTTGTGACATCCAATAGATAATAGCCCTTGCCGCCCTTGTTCAGCCCCCCCGCCAGCACCGTCTTCCAGCCGCCCATATTGACACCCATATCGACTTCCGCCGCGAACGGCGAGCCATCCACGGTATACTGGTGGCTATAATGCAGGTCGGCCAGTTGTGGCAAATTTCCCAGGACGAAGGACGGAATATAGGCGAACAACTCCTTGCCGTCGCTCGCCTCCACCGCATGCAACATGCCGTCATTGGCGCCCACATAAAGCACGCCGGGCCTCCCCTGGTGGGCAACGCGGTAAGCATTGTAGCCAGCCGCGTCCAGGTCAGACATGCCGGCAATCGGGGCGGAGACATACCAGGGATTGGAATTGCTGATGTCGCCCAGTACATTTCGCCCATTCGGATTGTGCGTAGTGTAGGGGTCATGGTTGCTGCGATCAATATTCCTGCGGCGAAAAACATAGGAAACACCAGATGCGCAACTCGTGCTGGCACCATCCTCACAAGTCGGGTTGCCGCGCAAATAATTGAGCAGATCGTTGCCATAGGCGCCGGGGTTGGTAACTTCGGCCGGCATGGATGCGGTCAATAAACCCTGCACCGTGGCGTCCAACGAATTCCAGGTAAAAGTCACTGCCCCCGTCCCATTGTAGGTAACGATATTTCGGCCGGTATTCCAGTCCTGCGCAGAGACGGTTTGCGCCAGATCCCAGACCGGGTTTGCCGGATCGTAAGCGATACCTGCCATGTCGTAGGTGACATTGTTGACGGTTGTCGTCGTGGTGGTCACGTCGAATGCGCGCAAATGGCCTTTCCAGTTGCTCTCCACCGTGGCCTGGTAGATTTGTGAGCCGTTCTGGATCGAGGTGGTATTGGTCGATACCGATGAGCCAGAAATATTGTTGACCAGAATATCATGTAGGGCATTCAACAGGCCATGAGTCATTCCGGCCATGTCCTGAGATTGATAGAAGAAGCCACGGCTGTTCAACACCATGTGCCAGAGATCGTCGATGGAAGCGGCCTGATTCAGCGAGTTTAGCACATCCTGGCCCAAGGTATCCTTCTGCCCTCTCTGAAAAACCGGATCGACCGATTGAGGATTAACCCAATTACCCGGTTTGTTGTTTTTCAAGACAGCGATCGCATCGTCGTAACCGTGTATCGCCCCAGGATTGTTGAAGACCAGTCCGGCGGCGGTGGGCGCTACTAGAAACAGGGAAAGATGTTGCGTAGTCTGGGGGTCGAGTGCAGTGGGCAGTAAATTATTTTGCAGTAAGGCACTTAAATCCGTATTCCACACGGCAGCCCCCAGGTCCGACCAGGTATTGGGATAGGAATCCGCATACAGGTCGCCCAGACCCGAATCCGCATTGCTGTATGAAGGTAACGGAGACGGCAAAAGACCTATGGCGTTACCGGTAACGGCCCAGGCCCAGCGCAGGTTGGTGTAGTCGGGAGACACGATGATCTGATAATTACGCCGACAAGACCGGGCCGGGTTATAGTCGGCCGGCGTATCCGCATGGTAGTTTTTTTGATAGGCGACCGTCGGGTTGTCGAGAAATGCACTGCTAGGAACACCATTATTGTCCTTGAGAAAAGCAGCAATATAACTATGACCGGCGCCATTCAACATTCCGCCATTAAGCCTGGCCGTCGAATAAATGGTGGAGAACACCCGGCTCACATCAGGCTGCACCCGATTATCGTACAGGAGGGTGGTATTGCTGTTGTAACCCAACCACAGACGAACACCGCTGATTTCATCCGTGACATTGGCCAACTGGTCGACAAAATTACCCAGGATGGAACGCGTGGCCAGGTCGGCGGATCGCCAGTAAGTAAACCAGGTCGCAAAATTCGCCGGGTTGCTAACACCATGTTGCGTATAGCTGGCCACGTCGGCAATGGATGAATGTTCACCAGCATTGTAGGTCCAGTATGCTCCCGGCGTATAATCCACGGAACAAACTCCGTTGGAGCCCAGCGGATTCCCTGAATTATCACAGATATCCGGCTGCGGGTTGGTCGCTGTGTTCAAAAAAACCTTGCTGGTGTTCGAGCCATAGATCCCGGAATATTTCAAGTTGCTGAGCGGATGGTAGAGTGGATTACTCACGTCGCCGCCATTGCCATAATCCACGTAGCTATTCGACCCGGGCCATTTATCGTAGGTTACACTGTCGTGATAATACAACATGTTCTTGTCCGATCTCGCGTATAAAGCCATGCCATTGTAATAACTCAGTTTAGAATCCGTAGGCAGGACAAAAGGAATATCGACAAAATCCGCGCCGGCCTTGCTTCTCGCAATTGCATCCTGTGGCCCGTAACATACGGCGTTGCCGCTATTGTAACGGACATCCATAGAATACTTGATGACGGATGAAGCGGTCAAATCAACGTCGTCTCCGTATAGTTGCTCACAGCTATCCAGGACATTCTGATTGCCTGAATCCTGGGCCAGAAAAACATTGGGCCACGACACGACCCGATGCGGGTATCCCCTATAATAGTCATGGATAAACGAATACCAGGCGTAGCCGGCCCTATTCTGAGCATTGCTGCGATCGGCCAGGCTCCAGTCCATATCCATGGGCGAGACTTCATTGGCGCCGCGCGCATAAACCGGAGTTAGAAAGACATTGGGGGGCAGCACCTCGGTTAAAAACACGGGCGTATCCGCGATGTTGAGGCCTGCCGTGGCATTCACAGACAGTAATTGCAAAACACCAGCTCCGGCAAGGGCCAGGAAAGTTTTTGTTTTCATGTTTTTCACTCCTGCAATCATGGCGTAAAAACTTCCTGCAACATCACACGTGTGCCGCTACGCATGCCATAGCCACGCACGGCGATGCGATAATATGACTTGTCACTTCCGATTTTTTGGGGAAGAGACTCAATCAAGTATTCAGGTTGCGCCGATACCAGGGGGAGCGCGGCTGGCAATACGTATGCGGGTTTGATTTCCAAAACCACCACCGCCTTCCCCACCCCTTTTTTCGTTGTGGCATCATTGCGCTGATACTGAAGTGCATGGGCCCAGTAAGCCTCATTTTCAAAAGCAGGATATGCAATCCAGTCCACGCCGGATTTATTCCAATCAGGCCCGTTATAGCAAAACCCTTTCGCACAGAAGGTTGCTGCATAGTCTCCATCTCCTGCCGACGGCTGAGATTCGAGCATCACATTGCCGACGATACGACCAGAGTCGCGAATGAACGACTCCGCATCGCGCAAGCCAAGTTCTGCTGCCTGGAATGCAAGATTACGGTCGCGGCTGTTCCCCGCCATGCGACTTTCCAGCAAGGCGGTCCCCATCGAACTCATGCCCAACACGGTGAGCACAGTCAGGAAGATCAGGCTGGTAATGAGTGCCGCACCATCCTGGCCTGGGGTTTGGGTAATGTTTTTCATGAAATCTAGGGCACTCTACTACGCAAGGTAAACACGGAGGTGAAGGTCCGACGCAACCGGGTATCGTTCGGGGCATAGGTATTTCCCGAGCAATCGAACAGTTTTTGCGGTGTATTGATCACCCCATTGGCTTGAGACTGCACCATGATGCAGACTTCCACGGCAACGACTTTGGAAAAATCGGCGGGGGTGGCATTGAATACGCCGGGCGACCCTTTTTCCGCATAGCGAAATTGCAGATCTTCCACTCCTTCGGTGAAAGGCTGGGTCGCAGTACCCCCAGTTGCCCCGTTTCCAGTACATTCCAACTGCAAGCCGATGGCATCCAGCGATATTGTGTTCCTTACCGTGCCGTACTTGCAGTCGTCCGTGCCGCTGGAACCACAATTGCTTGAGGAACCAGGAACCGATGGCAAGTCGGCAAGCTTCAACTCGTTCTGGCCATTATTGTTGCAATCCCGTATATCGTTATGATTCGTGTTCGTGGCCTGGTATTGCAATGTCAGTGTGTCGGTAGGCCGTATTCCACTCGTGTTCGAGTTGTCCGTTCCGTTAATCGGCGACCAACTAGTCACCGTGATCCGTGGATCACTCGCGAGCGGCGTGATATCGACCCAGCCCGCCATGCGTATTTGCCGCCCCATCAATTCAATGGCGAATCGCCCGGTATCCTGCAAGCGTGCGCTGGCGTCCTGGGTGCGATATACGGCACGACTCCCGGTCAGCACATAGCCTAATGATGCCAGAATCATCAACCCCAAGGAGACGGCTACCATGATCTCGATCAGACCCAGGCCCATTTCCTTGCCCGATTGCACGCCGATTCTGTTCATGGCCGATACACGGTATAGGAGCAACTGGTATTAATGGCCGCCTCCCCGCATGCCCCGGTCGCGGACACATCCGCTCCCCATCCTTTAGCACCATTCAATTGCGGGTCAGACCACAACATCGCAATCGTTAACGCCTTGGGGGACGCATTCAACTCTACAATACGAGCTTGTCCTCCCGGAAGGCTGGAGGAGATGCAGGCAACCCGGTTATTGAAGCTATATTCGACATCCTTGTCGCATTTTGCGCTGTTCGCACCGACTTCCCTGATCACCCCCCCCGTGATCGCAGCACTGGTTGTCGTATCCGTATGTAATCTCTCCGCGATATCCTGCACCGCCTGCGTCGCCACCGTCTGGTAATAGGCATTGCGATTACTCTTGAGGCCGGTCATCTGCAAGCCGGCCAGACCTAGCAACCCCAGGCACAAGATGAATACGGTGACCATGATTTCAATCAGTGTCAACCCGAGTTGCCTCTCGGGTCGTTCGCCAGACCGCCACGACTTGGTCCCGAGCGACTCGAACGCCTTTCTAGGGTCGGGCACACTGCTAGACACCGGGTTCATCTTAATGGTTCTCCAAATTTGTCGCGTCATGGTATGCATGTGGTCAGATTGACCACGGGCGTGACATTGGGAAGGTTTTTATTGGGTCGACCATCGCCATCGGTATCCTGAAGTACGCGTGCGCGACCCACCTTGTTGACCGTTACAGCAGACGATCTGGGTTGGTGTCCAGAATTCAATTGATTGTCCTTGCAAAAAACAAATGTACCCACCATGTTGCTAAGTCCAGAAGAATAAAACTGAACGTAATTAGCGTAGTTGCTATTCAACACCCACCCTGGCGTCGTACTGCTTGCACCCGGTATGGGATTAATCGCACCATGCACCCGCAGGATGTCCTTACTATTTGACACGGTCGTCGCATTTGCACTCACCAAAGAATTTACAAAAACAATCCAGCCATCGGACCAGGCACCAGTACAACTCGTGGCATTTCTGCTATGGCAAACCGTCACGGGCAAGCTGCGTGTAATCGCCTCGTTACGTGCGTAATTCAGGTCTGCCAGCAAATCGTTGGCATAGCTCACCGCCGTGTTGGCCGCGATCATGTCGATGAAGGAAGGCACGCCAACGGTAAGCAGGACCACGGCAACGCTCAGCGTGACCAACAGCTCGATTAGGCTGAGGCCAGTGGTCAGGGCTTTCACGCACGACATGGTGTTGGACGCTCCCGATTCACAGTGGTTGGGCTATGCCTTCCACGCAACGCCAGACGGTGGCGCGGCAGAAACCGCTAGCACCAAGGGTATCTACCTAGGTCATTACATTTATACATCAAGAATCGACTTCTCATAAACTCCTGTCTCGTACTCGGTGGCGGCATCAATGGCCTGCTGTGCGCGCTCCTGCTCAGAAAGGCCGGCCTGGAGGTTCGCGTCCTGGATCGCGGCGCTGCGGGCCGGCCTGCGCCCAGGCTCTCCGAGCAATATGCCGACCATCGATCGACCTCCCGACCTGGAGAATGTGAATAGCGACCATTTTTGCTACGGGGTGACCATGGTGCCGGCGGCTGGGAAGGTTGCACCGCATGCACGGGGCGGCCAGCACGGTCGACGTTGCACCCTACTCATGGGGACGCAAGCAAGCCAACGGGAATGGCCAGCCCTAACGCGCACCGCGCCTGCGCGAGGTGGCCAGACCCAGCAGGCCCAGCGCCAACAGCATCAGAGTCGCAGGCTCGGGAAGTTGCGCCGCCGGTCCATAGGTATAGATCACCTGGGCGCCACAACGAGCAAAGGCGTCCTGGGTAGCCAGGGTGTTGGGGATGGCGGCGGTGTTGCTCGCGAGCGAGGTTTTCGAGGTACAGTTAAGCAGGAAAGCGCCGCTGTGCGTGAAGGCGTTCAGCACATTCGCATCCGTCCTGACGAGGCTGTCCCAGATACCGGCATCCTTCAGGAGAGACGAACGGATGACACCAGGATTGTCGTTGCTGTCGACAGCATTGACCGTCTGGTCGCCGGTGGCGACGGCGAGGCTGATCTGTGGATTTCCACCCAGCACGCCCAGGATGCCGTCCGGGGTATAGAAGTCCAGCACGACGCCGCCATCGCCATGGAGCGTTTGCGAGTCGCTCGTAAAGTTGGTCAGGGTGATGGTGCTGGTCATGGAGCCACTCAGTATCAAGCGGACCGAGTCCAAGGTGCGCGTGCCGCCCTGGCTGTCGAAATAGTCGAGTAAGCCGGTCTGGCTGAGCTCGGTGGGTTGCTCTGCGTAAGAGAATAGGAGGGCGGCGTGGGCGCTGCCTGCCAGCGTGGAGGCGATCAAGGCGATCAGGGCCAATATTGTTTTCATGTCGGGACTCTTCCCAGGTATATGGTTGAAAGACGCATCACGCTCATGGAATATTTGTCAGGTCACAACCTTAAGGCACTTAACTTAATGCAATTTTCGTACCATGCGCTCAACATCCTTAGCAAGCGCATGATTTATATGGATTCCATGGAATGAGATCGCACAACCTAGGCCTGCCGCGAAAAATTCTGGACGAAGATGTAAAGAAACCCGACGTTTCCGCCGCTCAAGTCGTTCGCCGGGCCGCCCCAAGAACGACTTGGCCCCGAGCGTAGCCCTTGCCGCTTCAGCGGCGACGGCTACGGCACGACATCCTGACGGCTGTCGTGCAAGACACGACGATCAGCAAGGTCGTCAGCCGGAGAAGCGCGGCCTCACGTTTGGAGAAGGTCCGGGGCAGCGGGGATTTCCTGACCACGGCAATCTTTCGCTCACGCCGAACTCCCGGTCCACCGGAACGTGGTGCATCCACACGTAGTCATATTGGTAGAGAACGCCCATGCGCAGGATGATCAGTTCCTGCTCGCGCACCGAAAACCCCATCTCCGATTTCGATGTCACCCAATACTCAAGGAAGGGGGGCCCCTGGCACATCCGCCACGGCGCCCTCCGGCAAGAGCTGAATCTGTTTCACGCCGGACGATGGTTTCTGCGCTTCGGGAGCCACCTCGAGCGGAAGCCACAGCCCAGAGACCCGGCCCACCAGACGCCGAAGCGGCCATGGAACAGCCAGAGGGGATACCCCTTATTCTCCATGGGGCGGTGGAACTTCCAGCAAACCCCGTCAATATCATTGTAAACAATGACTTATGCACACTTCGGCCTACCCATTATAGGGTATTCCCAGTATTTTCCAGAGCCACCCCCCCTGGCAGATATTTCCCCTTTCCTTAAACTGTCCGCAGACGAATTCCGAATGCTCAGGTGCATTCCTGAACGAAGCCAGGAAGCGTAGCCGTTCTCGTCGTAAAACCAACTCTGGTTTGAAACCCGCCCTTCAGGGCGGTGCGTAGTCTAAATACTCCGGCCTGAAGGCCGGGGTTCATGCATGGCAATTTGGGAGGGAATGCAAACCCTTTCCAAATTCGTTCGTGGCTACTGGCATGAATACCTGTAGCCAATTGGTTGCTGGATAGCTGAAATTACCAAGTGTCAAGGAGACATAAGATGAAGCGACTATTACCAAGACTGATACCGAAGTTCCTCGGTATTCTCTTCTGCGCCGTGTTCATGCTGAACGCGGCGGATGCAGCGCCGAATAAGTCGGCGGAAGAGGTGGCTGCGGGGCAGAAATGCGTCAAATGCCACATGGAAGAGACGCCGGGCCTGGTGTCCGAGTGGAAGAAGAGCGCGCACTCCGGTAAGGATGTGGATTGCCTCGATTGCCACAAGTCCCAGGTCGGCGACAAGGGCGCCTATCTGCACCACAACGTCACGATCCACACCATCGTCACGCCCAAGGACTGCGCCTCCTGCCACGAGAAAGAAGTCGCTCAGCAACAGCGTTCGCACCACGCCAAGGCCGCCGACATCCTGAATTCCCTGGACAATCTGATGGGCGAAGTGATCGGCGGACCGCAAGCCGTCAACGCCGGCTGTCGTCAGTGCCACGGTTCGAACGTGGAAGTTGACGCGAAAGGCATGCCCACGCCCCTGACCTGGCCCAACACCGGCATCGGCCGCCACAACCTGGACGGCAGCCGTGGTTCCTGCTCTGCCTGCCATGCACGGCACCGCTTCTCTGCTGCACAAGCGCGTCAGCCCGACACCTGCGGCCGATGCCATCTGGGACCGGATCACCCGCAAAAGGAGATCTACGAAGAATCCAAGCACGGCATCCTGTTCAAGTCCTTCGAGAAAGAAATGAACATGGAATCCAAGCTTTGGGTCGTCGGAAAAGACTACTCGGCAGCCCCCACCTGCGCCACCTGCCACATGGGTGCCACACGTGAACAGGCCGTGACCCACGACGTCGGTGAGCGCATCTCCTGGACCCTGCGGCCGGCCGTTTCTTTCAAGCTCAACATGATCCGCCTGGAAAGTGGTGACGAATTCGACCAGCCCGCCAGTCAGCCCCTGCCCAAGATCGGCGACGAGGTGAAGGGTTCCAAGGTCAAGTCCATCCTGACCTGGGAGCAGCGCCGCGACAAGATGAAGGACGTCTGCTCAGCCTGCCACACCGATCGCCAAGTGCTGGGCCATTACAAGCAGTTCGATGACGTGGTGGACCTCTACAACGACAAGTTCGCCAAGCCCCTTTCTTCCATGATGGGCGAACTGGTCAAGGGCGGCTACATCACCGCGGCCCCCTTCGACGACAAGA
This sequence comes from uncultured Pseudomonadota bacterium, assembly GCA_903883985.1. Classification (GTDB taxonomy): domain Bacteria; phylum Pseudomonadota; class Gammaproteobacteria; order Burkholderiales; family Thiobacillaceae; genus PFJX01. Next base: position 18,445 of record CAISDD010000290.1, read on the forward strand.
TCGAGTGGACCTGGTGGGAAATCTGGCACCATCAAGGCCGTCGCGCTCGCCATGGCGCCGCCATGATGGGTCCGGACTACACTTGGTGGAATGGCATCTACGTGGTGGCCCAAGACACCTACTTCAAGTGGATACCCGAGATGCGCGAAGTAGTGCGCAAGAAGGACGGCAACGAGAAGTTTGCCAATGAGTTGCTTGCCAAGTACTTCAAGCCCATCGATGGCCATGACTGGTACTTCAATGGCCTCTCCAAGGACGCCGTCGAGAAGGTTCGCAAAGGCTACGAAGAGCGCTACGGCAAGGGCGCCCTGAAGTAAGCAAGGCTTGACCTGGCCCTCCCGCAAGGGGGGGCTACGTTCACAACTCGACTGGAATCCGCATGAAACCTGGACTTTTCCCGCTAATTGCGCTGCTTGGCGTGCTGGGCCTCCAGCCCGCGCTGGCAGCGACCCCCGAAAGCGCGACCGAGCTGATCGCCCGCGGCACGCTTCTGTTGCAACAGGGCAAACTCGAACCGGCGCAGCAGGCCTTCGTCGCCGCACTCAAGGCCGACCCACGCTCCGTGGACGCACACATGAGGCTGGCGGGCGTCAATATCGCCCAGAACAACTTCACCGCCGCCATCACCCTCTACCAGCAGGCCATTACCCTTAACCCGAACAATGCGAAGGCCTTCATTGGCATGGGCATTGCCTACCTGCACGGCGGCGAGAAATCGCTGACCCACGCGGCCTTCGAAGAAGCGATGCGTATCGAACCCGGCCGCCGGGCACAACTCGAACCTATCCTGGCGAAGATCGACGAGGCGGCGAAGTAAGCCGCGCCATGACCACGCACACCATGACCGCGAATTCGCTCGTCGATCGTTTCGGCCGCACCATCGAATACCTGCGGCTTTCCGTCACGGATCGCTGCGACCTGCGTTGCGCCTATTGCATTCCCAAAGGCTTCAAGAATTTCGAGGAGCCGGAACACTGGTTGACGTTCGCCGAATTGGAACGCCTGCTCGGTCTGTTCGCCGGACTAGGGCTCAAACGCGTGCGCCTGACCGGCGGCGAGCCTCTGTTGCGCGGCAACCTGGCCGAACTGTGCGCGCGCATCACCGCCCTGCCCGGCATCGAGGACCTGTCCTTGTCCAGCAACGCCACGCAATTGGCGCGGATGGCGGGCGAACTCAAGCGCGCCGGCGTCAACCGGCTGAATATCAGCCTCGACTCCCTGCGCCCGGAGCGGGTGGAAAAGATCAACGGCAGCCCGGTCCTGGAACCAGTGCTGGCGGGCCTGGAAGCTGCGCGTCAGGCCGGCTTCGCGCCGATCAAGATCAACATGGTGGTGATGCAGGAGAACGCCGACGAGATCGACGCCATGGTCGCCTTCTGCATGGAACGCGGCTTCGTCCTGCGCCTGATCGAGTTGATGCCCATGGGCGAGACCGCCAGGCGCATGGGCTACGTCGACCTGCAACCGGTGATCCATGGACTGCGTCAGCGCTTCTCCCTGGTCGACACCCTGATGTCCGGCGGCGGCCCGGCGCGCTACCTGGGCACTGCCGACGGACGCTTCACGGTCGGCTTCATCACGCCGATCTCGCAGCATTTCTGCGCCAGTTGCAACCGAGTGCGACTCACCGTGGACGGCGTGCTGCACCTGTGCCTGGGACAGGAAGAGCACATGGATTTCCGCCAACTGATGCGCGCGGGAGCCACCGATGCCGACCTGATCGAGGCTTGCCACCGCGCCATCGACCTGAAACCGGAACGCCACGAATTCCGCGAGCAACCGCAAAAACTCGTCCGCTTCATGAACATGACCGGCGGCTGAGGCCGCCTCGCGCGGAGCCATCCACAGCAATGACCAAGGAACAAACATGGCTTTTCCCGATTTCTATGAGCAGGTACCGAGCCTCACGCTGCGCGACCCGTTGGCGGACATGCTCGGTGCGTCGACGGGCGGCACCCTCGAATACCGCTACGCCGATGCGGTCAGGTTGGCAGGACATTCCTGCCCGACCGTGGCGGGTGCCTGGCTGATGGCAAGTCACGCGCTGCCGGCGTTGTACCCGGATAGCCCCCACGATGGACGCGAGGACGCAGGCGATCCGCTGAGCTGCCTGCCAAAGCGCGGCAACTTTCGCGTCGAACTGCGCGCCACGCAGGATGCGGGCACGGCCGGCGTGGTTGCCTCCGTGCTCGGCTTGATCACTGGCGCGGCCGGTGAGGGCGGTTTCAAGGGAATCGCCGGCCGCCAAGTCCGTCGTGGCTTGCTCGAATTCGGCGTTGCCATCGACGCCGATGTGCGCATAACCCGAATAGATACCGGCGCGGCCGTGCTGCTCGACTACAACCCGGATGTCGTCCCGCCCTCGCCCGAAATGCCGGCGCTGATGGCGCGTGTGGTGGGGGGCGCGGCCGACGAAGGGGAGCGCGCGCAGTTCGCCGGGCTCTGGCAAGATCGAGTGCGTCGCATCCTGCTGCAACATACCGCCGACCCAGCCTTGCTGTCGGTGCGCGTTTCGCATCCTGATCACGACGGCCTACGCGGGGAATGAGCCCAGGGTTGACGCGCAGGCGGCTATCGGCACCGTTTTCCCTTGTCCCACTAGGCTACCCGCTGATTTAGTGGCATGGTAGCGGCAATCGTTCTGAAAACCGCGAAATAGGAGTCATCCGCCGCCCATTTTCCGCCCACAGTCCCGTCACGCAGAAGTCCGCGCACTGACCACACACTACCAATTCGTTACATCCACCGCCTACATCGAGTCCATGCCGTCCTCGATGACCTGACCAGTTCATGCTGGATTGACGATGTACTTGACCTCTGCGCCGATAGCCTGGCATTTGGCATCCAGTTGACCAACGCACGCAACACCTTGGCCGATTTGCTTGAGGGCATGGGCATTGAAGCCGACGACAACATCCCTGACACCGACCACCACGCGCACACCGCCGTTGTTCATGGCGAGTTGCCCAGAGTGACTAGGGTAGGTGACGAAAACGCCGCCACCGGCCTCTACGCAAGCCCCGGACTCCCTGATTGATTCCTGCGGGCTATGCTAGCGCTGGGTTGCGTGGGGTTACTAGTGAAAAGTGGGCTCTATGTGGTTCATAGTGGGTAATTACATCTGTAACTATCTTCCGTAACGACCGTGGATCACCCCAAAAAGGTGCAGAACCCCGTCTCCATGGGAATGGCTTCTACCACGAATACGACTAGCAACAGGGGGTGACGGC
>CAISDD010000291.1 GCA_903883985.1 uncultured Pseudomonadota bacterium
ACGCTTTGGGCAGCGCAAGGCCACGCGCCGCTGGCCATGGCGCAGGCTGATCTTGCGGTCATATCGGTGGCATTTCTGGAACCGCTGACCGGGGGTAACGTGCTGGATGCGGCTTGGCACTATGCGGAGAGTGGCTGGGAACTCGATGCTGCCGCGCGGGCGGCCATGGCAATCGCGCAGCAGGCTGATCTGGAAAAGCCGAATTATGCCGTGCTGGCGGTGCTCTATCGGCGCTGGTTGGAAAAGCAGGCGGAGGGCTTCCAGGTACTGGTGAAGCGCGACGGATACCCGCATTGGGGATTGCCGGCAGTGCCGGATGGCGTGGTCGTGCTGTTCGTCGACGGCCTGCGCTTCGACCTGGCACGCGAGCTGGAGACGGGCTTGCTCGCCGAGGGCCTGACCACGCAGCTTGAGCCAGGCTTCACCAGCATCCCTTCGGTGACCAGCAGCGGCAAGGTCTGGGTATCGCCAGTATGCAAACTCGCCGAGACAGGCAATGGCACCGGCTTTGAGCCGCGCCTTCCCAAAGGGGCCTATACGGCCGACAAGCTGCGCCGTGCCATGGAAGGCGAGGTTTTCAGCCTGGTCGATTGCAATGACCCGAGCTTCGCTTATGGCAAGGGTTGGGCGGAGTTTTCCGGAGACATCGACGGTGACGGCCACAACAAGGGTTTGCGTCTGGCGAGGGCGGTGAGCACCCATCTGGAGTATCTGGCTCGCGCCATTCGCCGCCTGTTGGCAGCGGCATGGAAGGAAGTCTGGGTCGTGAGCGACCACGGCTGGCTGCTGATGCCCGGTGGCCTGCCCAAGGTGGAGTTGCCGGCCAAGCTTACGGAAACCAAATGGGGCCGCTGCGCTGTGCTCAAGGATGCGTCGGGTGACCAGGACATGCTGGTGCTGCCCTGGAGTTTCGACCCCGCTGTGCGGGTCGCTCTGGCCCCCGGCATTTCCGCGTTTTCCAGTGGCCGGGAATACGATCATGGTGGCCTGAGCTTGCAGGAATCGGTGGTGCCGTTCCTGCGGGTGCAACGCAAGGACGCGGTCGCGGGCTTGCCACGCTTTCTGTCCGTGAGCTGGAACACGCGCAAGACCATCTGTTCGGTGACAGCGGGCGACGCGGCCGGGCTGATGCTGAGTCTGGAGCGTCTGGGTACGGCCATCGGTGAAGCCGAGGGCATCGGCGCGGATGGCAAAGCGCGGGTGATTTTCGAGGAAGTGGATGATCTGCTCGGCGAGCAGGTCCTGATGGTTTTGTATCGGGACGGTCTCAAGGTTGCCGAAGAACGACTGATTTTTGGAGAGGTCTGGAATGGAGCTTGACGCCCTGGATCGCAAGGCAGCGGACGCCTTCGACGGCTATATCGTCCGCAAGGATTTGGTGAGGCAGTTCTCGCGCCAGTTTCCGGTGCCGACCTACGTGGTCGAGTTCATGTTAGGCCGCTACTGCGCGACGACCAACGAGGCTGAAATTCAGGAAGGATTGAGTATCGTTCAACGCCAACTTTCCGAACGCACGGTACGCGCCGGCAACGAGGCGCTGATTCACTCGATTGCCAAGGAGA
>CAISDD010000292.1 GCA_903883985.1 uncultured Pseudomonadota bacterium
CCCCCCTCAAAGTAAAAGACAAAAACCCCGCGTCGCTATGCTCCAACTGTCCAGCTTCACGTGGAATCACTGTCCAGCTTGCTCTGGAATCGGTGTCCAGCTTCGCCTGGAATGGGTGTCCAGGTTGCGCGGAATACGCAAACAACGCGAAGGCCATCCTCAAGGCGTTCGTCAAATACCGCCAGGGCACGCCCTTCGAGCCGGAAGAGCCGGACCCGACGATTTGTCAGAAGTTGTATGCCGAAATCATCGCGGCGGGCGTTTTCACCCAGAAGGATGCCGCAGACCTGGGAAAGCTGCTCGCGGACGGCACGGATGCGCAGGTGCAGTTTGCGGTCACTGCACAGCGCATGCGGTTTCAGGCTCGGCTCGCCGACCACGAAGCGCGCAAAGCCTACGTCTACCAACTTGCCCGCTTCGTGAAGATCTATCACTTTCTGACCTGCTTCTTCACGTTTGCGCCGGAGCTCAAGGAATTCGCGACCTTCGCCGAGTACGTCGGCCCACAGCTCATCAAAGCCGGCAGCGTGTCGGAGTTGATGAAGCTGATTCGCCAGACGGAGGTCATCAAGGCCGCCGTTGAATATCAGGGGGTCGAATCGAGCGGCGGAATCGTCAAGCTCAAGCCAGGTAGCGGAAAGAAAGGCGCTGGCCCACCGCAAACCAAAGTATCGGTCCAGGACATGATTGCGGAGATACAGGCCATGTTCGCTATTTCGGACGAAGAAGCACTCTACATCAAGCAGGTTACCGAGGAGAAAGCCGCCGACCCGGCCATTCAACATACGGTGCTTGCTCACCGAGACGACGGCATTTATCTCGAAGGCGCCTACCGTGTGCAGGTCAATGGGCAGATTCAGACGGCCTACGAAGATCTGCCGGGGGGTTACGAGGCGCTTTCCGATGCTCGGTATATCAGCACGGGTGGCATTTTCGACATCATGGCGGTGACGGTGATTCGGCACCACCTACACGCGGCGTGATGCAATGAGGCTATCCATTCAACAGATGGCGCAAGCCGACCGGCCGCGCGAGAAGCTGCTACGCAGGGGCGCGGCCGCCCTGAGCGACCGGGAACTGCTTGCCGTGCTGCTGGGGAAGGGCACACCGGGCATGGATGTCATGACGCTGGCCGGAAAACTGGCGCGCGTCATCGACGAAAAAGGCCTGGCGGTGAAGGCCGAAGACCTGACCGCGTTTGCTGGTGTGGGCGACGCAAAGGCGACCTTGATTCTCGCGGCCATCGAGTTTGCCCGGCGCCGCATCAAGCCGGAGGGCGCCAGGATCGAAACACCGGCGGATTTGTTGCCGCATGTCCGCCACTATGCCGACCGGAAGCAGGAACACTTTCTCTGCGCCAGCATCAACGGCGCGAATGAAATCCTCAACATTCGCGTCGTTTCGATAGGCCTGATCGACCGCAGTCCGGTGCATCCGCGCGAGGTATTCGCCGATGCGCTGACCGACCGCGCTTCGGCGGTCATCGTTGCCCACAATCATCCCAACGGCGGCCTCGAACCCTCCCCCAGCGACATCAGGATCACCGCCCAGCTCAAGGCGGCGGGTGAGATCGTCGGCATCACGCTGCTGGACCACATCATCTTCAATCGGGTCGGCTACTTCAGTTTTCTGGAAGCCGGACGCTTGTGAGACGCCACCAAGATGATCGTCATGAACCGAAATGGCGCCACGCAAGCAGGCCAACAGCCCGAAGTCCATGCGCCGGAGGGGCGGACTCCCGACCAGCATGACGCCTACACCGTTGCGACCTGTTTGCGCGAGGCCGATCACGATGGCCACTTGCTTGCAGCGCTCAAGCCCAATTTGATGCCGCAGCAAGCGTAGGTTGGGCACCCGTAGCTTGGGCTGACGCAAGGAAGCCCAACATTTGATGCGCCCAAGATTGTTTGTGGGTCGACTGCATGTTTGGCTTTTTGCGTTTGTTGATTGTTGGGCTTCGCGGTGCTCAGCCCAACCTACGCGCTTCAACCTGCCTGGGGTGGGTTACATCACTACCCCCCG
>CAISDD010000293.1 GCA_903883985.1 uncultured Pseudomonadota bacterium
CGGCATAAGTGCGGCAGGCCGCGTCATCGGCCTGGAACTGCTCGAAACTCTTGCCTGGCCCTGGCATGACGGCGACGCTCGGGCCTCTGGGCACTGCGGCGCAGGCGGAAAGCAGGAGCAGCAGCAATACGGGAAGTCTGGTTTTGGTCATGGCAATCTCCTGGTTACTGTGGCGCCGGCGGAGGGGAGGCCGGAACGACCTTCCAGCCAGACGGGCAGGAATTGACATACGGATAGTAGGCCTTTGCCGGCTCGCAGTAGTACCAGTTGTTCTGGGTGGGCTGCGGCGCCATGGCAGGCTGGACTATCTGGGGCTGTGGCATGGGTGGTGGGACTTGCTGGATTACGACCGTGGGTGGCTGCACCACCAGCGGCGGGATATAGGGATCGGGATAGGGGTAGACCGGAGCGGGGTAGAAAGACCACAGCCCGCCCGCTACCCACCACCAGCCGATACGACCGTCATGCCAGCCGTGGCGCCAGTTGCCTTCCCTCCAGTGGGGCCGTTCGCCGCCACCATGGCGCTCGAAATTCCCACCACCTTCCCGGTGCATTCCCTCGCGCGGCTCGGCCGCAGCGAACTGCGCCTGCGAGAGCAGCAGCGGAGCCGCCAGCAAGGTGGAAATCAGAGTCTTGTTCATCATTCACCTCCTCTCCATTCGTGATGCATATTACCGCGCGGCTGCCTGGTCATCAGCTTGCCCAGGGTCTGGCGCTGCTCCTCGGTCAACACCTTGTCCAGTTCGGCGTGCATCTTCTTGCGCAGAACCATCGTGTCGGCCAGGGTTTTGCCCTGGGCCTCGGCCGTCTCCTGCAACTTGGCATCGCTCGCGTCCATCTTCATTAGCGCTGCGCGGTTGTCCGCGAGCAGTTGCCTCAGATCGCGCATTTCCGGCCGGTATTTGTCCTCGATGGCGTGCACGGCCTGACGCTGCTCCTTGCTCATGTTCAGGCGATCGGCCATGCGCTCCAAACCAGGCATCCCCTCTGCGTCTCCGGGAGGAGGGCAATGATGGTGGCAATGACGGCCTTGCATGGAAGGGCGGTCGCCAGGGTCGGCCTGGGACCAGGCGGGGTGGCCTAGCAGGCCTAGCGTGACGAGGCTGGCGGCGAGGAGGGATGGGTGCATATTCATGGGGTGACTCCTTGTTGGGTTGTCGGGCGGGTTCACCGCCTTTGAATCCATCGTAGGCCGTGGCCGGGTCAATGGGGGTCAGCGTCGCGCAAAGCCCTGTAAAGGTGAGAAAACTTGGGCCCTTTGCCTCGCGGAAACTTCTAACATTGAGCCGCAACCACTTTTATTCTGGACCATGTCCCATCTGCTGCTCGCCGACGACGACCCTGAACTGTCCGAAATGCTGAAGGAATACCTGGAGGGCAATGGTTTCCAGGTCGAGACAGTTCACGACGGTCTTCTAGCCTTGAAGCGGGCGTTGGAGGCGGACTTCGACCTGATCATCCTGGATATCATGATGCCCGGGCGCAACGGGCTGGACGTACTGCGCGAGCTGCGCGCGGAGAAGGCCACGCCGGTTCTGATGCTCACGGCACGCGGCGAAGATGTCGACAGCATCGTCGGCCTCGAACTGGGCGCGGATGACTACCTCCCCAAACCGTGCAACCCGCGCGTGCTCGAGGCCCGCATCCGGGCCTTGCTGCGCCGCAGCGAGCAGCGCCTGGACGCGATGCCGCTGCTGAAGGTGGGTGACCTGTCCTTGCACAGCGGCACCCGTGAGGCGCGCCTGGGCGATCAGCTCGTCCCGCTCACCAGCACCGAATTCAGTATCCTGGAAATCCTGTTGCGCGAGGCGGGGAAAGTGGTTTCCAAGTCGGAACTGTCCGAGTTTGCCCTGGCGAAACCCTTGAGTAGTTTCGACCGCAGTCTGGACATGCATGTGAGCAACCTGCGCCGCAAGTTGGGCCCCCTGGCCGACGCCGGCGAGCGCATCAAGACGGTCCGCGGCATCGGCTACCAGTACACACTGCGCTGACACCCTACGCTGATTATCCATGCATCGCCTGTTCTGGAAACTCTTCTTCGCCTACTGGACCACGCTGGTCCTGTTTTCCCTGGGTTGCCTGTTCGCGGCTTCCCATTATCTCGATCAGACCCGCGCCCGGCAGGCCGGCCGCATGGAGGAATACGCCAGCAGGGTCCAGGCCGCGCGAGCGGCGGCGACCGAACATGGTCAGGTGGGGTTGAGGGATTGGGCTGCCAGCCTGGATGCCGAGGAACTGGTCCCCCTGCTGGTGCTGGATCGGGAGGGGCACGACCTGCTGCTGCGCGAGGTATCCGCCGGCGCGCTGAGTCATCTACGGCGCCACCTGCGTCAGGTGCAGCGATGGCCGGCCGATGTCGCGCATCCGCGCAGTATCCAGTTACCGGACGGCGCCGAGTATTGGCTGATTCCGGATTTCCAGGGCGCCAATCTGGGCCGCTTCCTGGTGCGGCCCCGTGTCATCGGCGTGCCTCTGGTCATGGGGGCCTTGTTGAGTGGCCTGGTCTGCCTGCTCCTGGCCCGGTATCTGACTTCGCCCATGGAACGCCTGCGCCTGGCCTCCCAGGCCTACGCTGCGGGTGACTTCAGCAAGCGGGTCGGGCCCAGCCTGGGCGGGCGCCGTGACGAGGTCGCCGATCTGGCCCATGCCCTGGACAACATGGCAGAGCGCCTCGATACCCTGCTGCATTCCCAACGTGGTCTGCTACGTGATGTCTCGCATGAACTGCGTTCCCCCCTGGCCCGAGTGCAAGCAGCACTCGGCCTGGCGCGGCAGCGTGGCCGCGGCAATGAGCGGGAACTCGACCGCATCGAACAGCAGATGGAACGCCTCAATGAACTCATAGGCGAGATACTCACCTTTTCTCGCCTCGATACCGGGGTGCACAAACTCGTCAACGAGATTCTTGATCTGGGCTTGCTGCTTGCGGAGATGGTCGATAACACCCAGTTGGAGGGTGAGCGCCGCGGCATCCGGGTCGAGTACACCCAGGGCGAGCCCGTACCCTGGGTGGGCGACGCGATGCTGATGCACAGCGTCCTTGACAACGTCCTGCGCAATGCCTTGTTGCATTCCCCCGATCAAGGATGGATCGAAGTCACGCTGGCGCGGGACAACAACGGTGGCGATCATGTGATCCGGATACGGGATCATGGACCGGGGGTGCCGGAAGGCATGCAGGACGCCATATTCGAGCCCTTCGTCCGCGTCGATGCAGCTCGTGATCACAACCGCGGCGGCGTCGGCCTGGGGTTGGCCATCGCGCGCCGCGCCATACAAGCCCAGCGCGGCCAGATCCGCGCCGAAAATCATCCGCACGGCGGCTTGCTGGTGACGATCCGCCTGCCGCGCAGCGAGGGCTGATTCAGGACGTAGTGCTGATCGCGCCACCCAGCGCCGCCGAGGCAACCGAGCCCTGGTTCTTGACGTTGTTCAGCAGATTTTCCAGGAAGGACTGCAAGGTCGGGTTCGTGGCGCTGGACGCGGTATTGCCGGCGGAACTCGCGCTGGGCTTGTTCTGTATCGAGGTGACCAGTTTCTGAAAATCACCCTGCAAGGTGGAGAGCGCGCTGCTAGCGGAAGTGCCGGAAGGGCTGTTCAGGTTCTGGATCAGACTCTGAAGCACGCTGCTGATGCTGGCAGAGCCGTTACTGCTGCCCGAGGTCGCACCGCTGCCCGAGGTCGTGGCCTGCTTCATCGCGCTAAACAGATCATGCATGAACTGCTGCATATTCTGCTGTACCGCGCTGCCCTGGCCCGCACCCGTCGTCTTACCCGCCGCACCCGTCGTACCCGTTGCAGCCGTGGTGATGCCACTCTGGCTCAGGGCGGCTTGCATGCTCTGCATGAAATCTTCGCCGCCGCCGCGGTGATGGTTGCGTGGGCCGGTGACTGTGCCGGTCGAAGCCGCGCTGCCGGAGACGGGGGAGGTGGAGGAAACCGCGTTGGTGTATAGCGCGTTGTTGGCGATGCTGGAGATGCTCATTTTCTGCTCCTTTCTGGGTAAGTCCTTAAGGCCGGTTGCGCGTGCGCTGGAATGGGGTATTGCGAAACCTGGCCTATGACGCCCTTACCGTAAGCAGTAATTGTGCCGGGAGAGGGCAATCCCGAGTTTATTTTGTGTAAATCCATGTCAATTCAGGGCGGAAATTCCGAGCTTTACGGGTTTCCCTCTGGATTTTCCTGCGAATCAGGCAAAGGGTGGACCAGTCAGGGGGGGGCGTTCGCGTCTACGGGCGGCAATCCTTGCCGCTTGTCTTTCCCTTCCGGCAAATCTTGCCGCCTGGCGTCGTGCTGCTTGTGAAATTGGATAGTCCAGCGGGGCAATCGAGAACCCATGGGACTGTCAGCTTGTGTAATGAATGGCATGAAGAGGTGACGGTTGTTGCGTTTCCACGGCCCGCTACGGCATGATCGAAGCGCTCACCCCGGTAAATCGCGATCTCTTCCGCGCGAGGCACGAACCTCCCCATCCTATACAGACAACCACTATGGGCACCGAATCCTCCCGCCGCCATCTCCTTCGCACCAGCCTGATTGCCGCGACGCTGGTCGGCTTGATCGCCGCTGTCTGGTACTGGAGCGATCACCGTCCGCTTCCCGTTGCGGGCAATGGCCCCCGGCACGGTGCCGGGGGGGGGAGTCAGCCGGTGTCGGTGGCACAGGCGCGCAGGATGGATCTGCGTGTCTGGCTCAGCGCCCTGGGCACGGTCACGCCACGCAACCTGGTGACGCTGCGCGCCAAGGTGGGCGGCACCCTGATTCGGGTGAATTTTCGCGAAGGGCAGATGGTGAAGTCGGGTGAAGTCCTGGCCGAGATCGACCCGCGCCCCTTCCAGATCGCGCTCGATCAGGCCCAGGGCCAGTTGGCGCGCGACAACGCCCTGCTCGACAACGCCCGGATCGACCTTACGCGTTACCAGGAGCTACTGGCTCGGGATGCCATTCCCCGGCAACAACGCGATACCCAGGATGCGTTGTTGCGCCAGTATCAGGGCACGGTGGCGTCGGATCGCAGCCAGGTGGCTAACGCCCGATTGCAACTCGACTGGACTCACGTCACCGCTCCGTCGGGCGGCCGCATAGGCCTGCGTCAGGTCGATCCCGGCAACCAGGTCAGTACCAGCGACGCGAATGGCCTGGCGAGCATCGCCCAGTTGCAGCCCACCACCGTGCTGTTCTCCGTGCCGGAGGCGCAGTTGCCGGCCATCAACGCCAAGCTCGCCACGCAAGAACTCGTCGCGGTCGAAGCCTGGGACCGCGAGCAGAAACTGCTCCTGGCGCAGGGCCGCCTGCTTACCAGCGACAACCAGATCGATCCGGCCACCGGCACCATCAAGATACGCGCCGAGTTCGGCAACCAGGACAGTGCGCTGTTCCCCAACCAGTTCGTCAACATCCGCCTGGTGCAGGACACCCTGCGCCAGGTCGTGGCCGTGCCTGTTGCCGCCGTGCAGCGCGGCAACAAGGGCGGCTTCGTCTATCGCGTCGATGCGGGCGGCACGGTGGCCATGGTTCCGGTCACGCCGGGTATCGTGGACGGAGACTGGGTCGCGGTGAGCGGCGAGATCAAGGCCGGCGACCAGGTGGTCAGCGACGGTGCCGACAAGTTGCGCGACGGCGCCAAGGTCGAGGTCGTCGTGCCTGGGGTGGCGGGAAAACCGCGGGGAGGCCACGGGCCGCGAGCGGCGAGTGGCGGGTCGCATCAACCCCCGCAACTAACCACTAGCCACTAGCCACTAGCCACTAGCCACTAACCACTCGCGGCTCGCCACTCGCCACTCATGAATCCTTCCCGTCTCTTCATCCTGCGACCAGTAGCCACCTCGCTGCTGATGCTGGCCATCCTGCTGGTGGGGGCGATGGCCTATCGCTTGTTGCCGCTCTCAGCCCTGCCGGAGGTGGACTATCCGACCATCCAGGTCATGGCGCTGTATCCGGGTGCTAGCCCCGATGTGGTCACCGCCTCGATCACTGCACCTCTGGAACGCCAATTGGGTCAGATGCCGGGCTTGAAGCAGATGTCTTCGTCCAGTTCCGGCGGCGCCTCGGTCATCACCCTGCGTTTCAGCCTCGACCTCACCCTCGACATCGCCGAGCAGGAAGTCCAGGCGGCCATCAACGCCGCCTCCAACCTGCTGCCGGGCGACATGCCGCTGCCTCCCGTGTACAGCAAGATCAACCCGGCCGATGCTCCCATCCTCACCCTGGCGGTTACCTCGCAGTCCCTGCCGGTGCCGCGCGTGCACGACCTGGTGGAAGGCCGCATCGCCCAGAAGATATCGCAATTGCCGGGCGTGGGCCTGGTCAGCCTGGCAGGGGGGCGCCGCCCGGCGGTGCGCATCCAGGCCAACCCCAAGGCCCTGGCCGCTCTGGGGCTGTCGCTGGAGGATTTGCGTTCGGCCATAGGCACGGCCAATGTCAATACGCCCAAGGGCAGCTTCGACGGCGCGCAGCGCGCCTCGGCGATCGACGCCAACGACCAGCTCAAGTCGGCGGAAGAATATGTCAATCTGGTGATCGCCTACAAGAACGGTGCCCCGATCCGCCTGAAGGACGTGGCCAGTGTCATCGACGGCGCCGAGAACGCGCACCTGGCCGCCTGGGCCAACGACCAGCCGGGCGTGATCCTGAACGTGCAGCGCCAGCCGGGTGCGAACGTCATCGAGGTGGCCGACCGCATCAAGGCGGCCCTGCCCGGACTCAAGGCCAGTCTGCCCGCTTCCATCGACCTTGCCCTGCTCTCCGATCGCACCACCACCATCCGCGCCTCGGTGGCCGACGTGGAGTTCTCCCTGCTGCTGGCGGTGGGCTTGGTGGTGATGGTGATCTTCCTGTTCCTGCGCAATCTACCCGCAACCCTCATCCCCAGCCTGGCAGTACCCATTTCCCTGGTCGGCACCTTCGGCGTCATGTACCTGGCCGGCTTCTCCATCAACAACCTCACCCTGATGGCGTTGACCATCGCCACCGGCTTCGTGGTCGACGACGCCATCGTCGTCATCGAGAACATCACGCGCTACATCGAGCAGGGGGAGGCGCCTCTGGCCGCAGCACTCAAGGGTTCGCAACAGATCGGTTTCACCATCATCTCCCTGACCTTCTCGCTGATCGCCGTGCTGATCCCTCTGCTGTTCATGGGCGATGTGGTCGGGCGCTTGTTCCATGAATTCGCCATCACCCTGGCGGTGGCCATCCTGATCTCGGCGGCGGTATCGCTCACCTTGACCCCCATGCTGTGCGCGCGCCTGTTGCAAGCGGAGAAACAGCACAAACCCGACCCCGTGTTCCAGCGCATCGTCGCGGGTTATGGCCGGGCGCTGACCTGGGTGCTGGAACGCCAGACCGCCACGCTTTGGGTAGCCATGGCCACCGTTCTGGTCACCGTGGTGCTGTACATCTGGATCCCCAAGGGTTTCTTTCCGGTGCAGGATACCGGCCTGCTCCAGGGCATCAGCGAGGCCGACCAGTCGATCTCCTACGAGGCCATGGCCGGTCGCCAGCAAGCCCTGGTCGCCGAGATACTGAAAGACCAGGCGGTCGCCAGCATCTCTTCCTTTATCGGGGTGGATGGCGGCAACGTCACGCTCAACAGCGGGCGCATGCAGATCGCCCTGAAGCCGCTGGCGCAGCGGCATGAATCCGCCGCCATGGTGATGCGCCGCCTGGACGAAGCAGCCCGGCGTGTGCCCGGCATCGTCCTCTACCTGCAACCGGTACAGGACTTGACCATCGAGGATCGAGTCTCTCGCGCCCAATACCAGTTCATGCTGGGCTCTCCGGATGCGCAGGCCCTGGCCGATTGGGTGCCCAGGCTGGTTGCCCGACTGAAACCGTTGCCGCAATTGGCCGATGTCGCCAGCGACTTGCAGAACGATGGTTTGCAGGCCTTCGTCGATATCGACCGCGATGCAGCCGCTCGCCTGGGTGTGACGGTGGCGGCCATCGACAACGCCCTCTACGACGCCTTTGGTCAGCGATTGATCTCGACCATCTTCACCCAATCCAATCAGTACCGTGTGGTGCTGGAAGTGAAGCCTGAGTTTCAGGCCGGACCCGCTGCACTCGATGGCCTCTATGTGCCTACGGCCGCAGGCGCCCAGGTACGCCTGACTTCCGTGGCGCGGGTGGAGGAGCGCGTGACCCCGCTGCTGGTCAATCATGTCGGCCAGTTCCCGGCCGCGACCATTTCCTTCAACCTGGCAGCCAGTTCCTCGCTGGGCGCGGCGGTGGAGGCCATCCACAAGGCCGAAGCGGAGATGAACCTGCCGCTTTCCATCGAGACCAGTTTTCAGGGCGCGGCCCTGGCTTTCCAGGCCTCCTTGAGCAATACCCTGCTCCTGATCCTGGCGGCGGTGGTGACCATGTACATCGTCCTGGGCGTGCTCTATGAAAACGCCGTGCATCCCATCACCATCCTCTCCACCTTGCCTTCGGCCGGAGTCGGCGCCCTGTTATCGCTCATGCTGGCGGGCGATGAACTGGACGTGATCGGCATCATCGGCATCATTCTCCTGATCGGTATCGTCAAGAAGAACGCCATCCTGATGATCGACTTCGCCTTGTCGGCCGAGCGCGAGCAGGGCTTGCCCGCGCGGGAGGCCATCTATCAGGCTTGCCTCTTGCGTCTGCGGCCCATCCTCATGACCACCCTGGCTGCGATGCTGGGTGCCTTGCCGCTGATGCTGGGTACGGGCGTGGGTTCGGAGTTGCGCCAGCCCCTGGGACTGGCCATGGTCGGCGGCCTCATGGTGAGCCAGGTATTGACCTTGTTCACCACCCCGGTGATCTATCTGGCGTTCGACCGACTGGCGCGGCGGATACGTACTCCGAGCCCGTCGCCGGTGAAATGAACCTCATGCGCAGCGACTCAATGCACCTCGTAGATCAGGCCCAATTCTTTGGCAATGGATTGCAGTCGCTTATCGCGCGTCCAGAGCCGCGCGGCATGAATCGCCACGGCGGCGAGCAGATGGGCGTCGATATAGCCGATGCCGCGTCCCATGAGTCGATGCTGTTCGATGAAGTACAGCACCTCATCCTGGAGGGCGCTGCCCAGCCGAGGCAGAGCCTGCAGCAGGGTCAGTATCTCCCCTCGATTACCGAGATTGCCACAGGCCAGTTCGCCGATCACCATGTCATGCGTGCACACGTCCACGCTTTGCAGAAGGGTAGTCAGCGGGCTGTCCGCCCTACGCGGATGATCGATCCATATCGACGTGTCGACCAGGATCATGACTCGGCCGGGATGGGTACACGGTTGCGGGGAATATCCTGTAGTAGTGCCTCGCTCCCTGCCAGGCGTGCCAGACGATGAGCGCTTTCACGCTGTATCAAGGCGGTGAGCGCCTCGCGCAGCAAGGCATCGCGATCCTGTACGCCGCTGAGGGTCTGGGCGCGAGAAACAAGGGCGTCGTCCAGGTTGATGCTGGTACGCATGGCGAACTCCAAAGGGGACTTGCATCGAATATAGCATTGGGTGAGTGCGTATCTGGTGCGGTGCATGCGGGATCGACAGCGATGTGGATGGTCGTATGAACTTCTTCGCCACCTTCATCCATCGCCCGGTCGCCACGACCCTGTTGAGCCTGGGGCTGGTCCTGGCGGGGGTCATGGCCTATTTTCACTTGCCGGTCTCGCCCCTGCCTCAGGTGGATTTCCCCACCATCTCGGTGCAGGCCACCCTGCCAGGGGCCAGCCCGGAGACCATGGCGGCGACGGTGGCCACCCCGCTGGAGCGCACCCTGGGGCGCATCGCCGGAGTGTCCGAGATTACCTCGTCGAGTTCGCTGGGCAACACCCGCGTGACCTTGCAGTTCGACCTGAGTCGCAACATCGATGGCGCCGCGCGCGACGTGCAGGCGGCCATCCAGGCGGCGCGCTCGCTGTTGCCTTCTGGCCTGCCGTCCATGCCGACCTATCGCAAGGTCAACCCGGCCGACGCGCCCATCATGATCCTTTCGCTTACCTCGAAAACGCGCTCGCCGGGACAGATGTACGACGCCGCCTCGACCGTGCTGGCGCAACGCCTGTCCCAGGTCGATGGCATCGGCCAGGTCAACATCGGCGGCGGCGCGTTGCCGGCGGTGCGCGTGGAATTGAACCCGACCGCGCTCAATCATGCCGGGCTGGCACTCGATGACGTGCGCGCGGCCATCGTGGCCAGCAACGCTTACCGGCCTCTGGGTGTGCTCGAAGACGGAGCGCGTCGCTGGCAACTGGGTAGCAGCGACCAGGGGCATACGGCTGCGGACTTTCGCCCGTTGATCCTGCGCTACGCCCATGGTGCGGCGCTGCGTCTGATGGATGTGGCCGAGGTCCAGGATGGTGTCCAGGATGTGCGTACCTATGGCGCGGCCAAGGGCCGTCCCGCTGTGCTCCTGATGCTCTACCGCCAGCCGGGCGCGAACATCATCGAAACCGTCGACTCCGTGCGCGAGTTGCTGCCGCACCTGCGCGCCACCATTTCCGCCGCCATCGACCTGGAAGTGGTGATGGATCGCACGCCCACCCTCCGTGGCTCGCTGCGCGAGGTTCAGCGCACGCTGTCCATCGCCGTCGGCCTGGTCATCCTGGTGGTGTTCCTGTTCTTGCGCCGGGTGCGCGCAGCCCTCATCCCCAGCATCGCCGTGCCGGTTTCCCTGATCGGCACCTGCGCCATCATGTACCTGGCCGGCTACAGCATCGACAACCTGTCCTTGATGGCGCTGACCGTGGCCACCGGTTTCGTGGTCGATGACGCCATCGTGGTCACCGAAAACATCTCCCGTCACCTCGAAGCCGGCAAGCCGCCTTTCGCTGCGGCTCTTGCCGGGGTACGCGAGATCGGCTTCACCGTGGTGTCGATCAGCCTGTCCCTGGTTGCGGTGTTCATTCCCATCCTGCTCATGGGCGGCGTGGTCGGCCGGTTGTTCCGTGAGTTCGCCGTTACCCTGTCGGCTTCCATCCTGGTGTCCATGGTCGTCTCGCTCACCCTCACGCCCATGCTCTGCGCGCACCTGCTCACACCCAGCCCGAAGAGGATCGCGTCCGGCGCCTGGGCGCGCTGGAGCGCGCGTCTGAGTGCAAGCCTATTGCGCCGCCTCAAACGCGGTTATCGGGTGAGTCTTGCCTGGTCGCTGCGCCATAGCGCCTTGATGCTGATTTTCCTGGCCATGACCATCGCCCTGAACGTGCACCTCTATGCCACCATCGCCAAGGGTTTCTTCCCGCAGCAGGATACGGGCCGCATCATGGGCAATGTGCAGGCCGACCAGAGCATCTCCTTCCTGGCGATGCGCCAGAAGATGCAGAACCTCATGGCCATCGTCCAGCGCGACCCGGCGGTGGATACGGTGGTGGGTTTCACTGGGGGTGGCCAGAAGAATTCCGGTTTCATGTTCGTCACCCTGAAGCCTGTGCGCGAGCGCAAGATCGGCGCCGACAAGGTGGTGGCGCGGCTGCGCGGCAAGCTCGCACACGAACCCGGCGCCACCTTGTTCCTGAGTCCGGCCCAGGATGTCCAGATCGGCGGCCGCCCGGCCAATGCCGCCTATCAGTACACCTTGCAGGCCGATCACCTTTCCGACCTGCGCGCCTGGGAGCCGCGCATCCGTGCGGCGCTGGCGGAGATGCCGGAACTGGTGGATGTCAACACCGACCAGCAGGACAAGGGCTTGCAGACCAGCCTGGTGTTCGACCGCGGCCGCTTGGCCAGCTTGGGGCTCACCATGAGTGTGCTGGATTCAACCCTCAACAGCGCCTTCGGCCAGCGACAGATCTCTGTGATCTACAATCCGCTCAACCAGTATCGGGTGGTGATGGAGTTGGCGCCGTCGTGGCTCTCCAGCCCGGAAGCCCTGCGCTCGGTCTGGTTCAGTACGCCCAGCCACGGTCAGGTAGCCCTGGCCGACATCGCGCGGATAGAGACTACTAATACGCCCCTGGCGGTGAATCACCAGGGCACCTTTCCGGCCAGCACCATCAGCTTCAACCTGCTAGCGGGTGGGTCGCTGGGTTCGGCCTCTGTGGCCATCGATCGCACCCTGGCAAGGATGGGCGTGCCCACCGGCGTACATGGCAGCTTCCAGGGCACGGCCAAGGTGTTTCAGGAATCGCTCGCCAGCCAGCCCCTCCTGATCCTGGCCGCCCTCGTGACCATCTACATCGTCCTGGGGGTGCTCTATGAGAGCCTGATCCACCCCATCACCATCCTGTCCACCCTGCCCTCGGCGGGCGTGGGGGCCCTGCTGGCGCTGATGGCCTTCGATACGCAGTTCGACGTCATCGCCCTGATCGGCGTCATCCTGTTGATTGGCATCGTCAAGAAAAATGCCATCCTGATGATCGACTTCGCCATCGGCCATCAGCGCCGCCATGGGTCGAGTGCGGCGCGCGCTATTTTCCGCGCGGCGCAAATGCGTTTCCGGCCGATCATGATGACCACCCTGGCCGCCACCTTCGGCGCGGTACCTCTGGCCCTGGGGAGCGGCGACGGCGCCGAGCTGCGCAATCCTCTGGGCCTGGCCATCGTCGGCGGCCTCTTGGTGAGCCAGGCACTAACCCTGTACACCACGCCGGTGGTCTATCTACTCATGGACCGGCTGCGCAACTGGGTGATGCGCCGCCCGGCCCCGGCCATCCTGGTGCCACAAATCGCGGCCGAGGCTGCTCCTACATGAAGGATATTCCGGTGCGTACTATCCTGCTGCTCCCCCTTTTGCTGCTCACCGCCTGTGCCGTTGGCCCCGAATACCGGCCCCCGGAAGCCCGGCTGCCTACGCAGTTCAGCGAAGCGGCCGCCACCGGGCAATGGCACGTGGCCCAACCCGGCGAGCTCAAGGTGCCCGCGCGCTGGTGGAGCGTCTTCAACGACGCCGAGCTCGACCGCCTGGAGGCGCGGGTGGTGCTCGACAATCAGACCCTCAAAATCGCCGAAGCCCAATATCGGGCAGCACTAGCCGGCGTCGCCGCAGCCAATGGCGCGCGCCTGCCCACGGTGAGCGCGGCGGCGGAGGTCAACCGCGGCCGCAGCGCTGGCGTCACCGGCAACAGCTTCGGCCTGTCGGCCAGTGCGAGCTGGGAGATCGATCTCTGGGGCCGAGTGCGGCGCGGCATCGAGCAAGCCCAGGCGCGCGCCGAAGCTAGCGGCGACGACCTCGCGGCGGCGCGCCTGTCGACCCAGGCCCTTCTGGCCCAGACCTGGTTCCAGTCCCATGCCGCCGTTTTACAGCGGCAGTTGCTGCTGGGCGCGCTCAAGGACGACGCGCGCTTCCTCGACATTACCCACAGTCGCCACGATGCCGGCATGGTTTCCGGGCTGGATGTCGCCCAGGCGGAGGGTCAGTTGAACAATGATCGCGCTCAGTTGAGCGAGATCGAGCTGCAACAGGCGCAACTGGAGCACGCCCTGACCGCGCTGCTGGGTGGCTCCCCCGTGGAGGTGGCCGAATCGCCCCTGCCGCCGGTCCCGGCCCCCCCGGAATTGCTGCCCTCCGGCCTGTTGGAGCATCGTCCCGACATCGCCGCCGCCGAGCGCCTGGCGGCGGCGGCCAATGCCCAGATCGGCCTGGCCCGCGTCGCTTATTACCCGCGGCTCGACCTGGCGGCCACCGCAGGCTTGCATTCCACCGTCCTCGATCAGTTGTTCAACGCACCCGGCCGCATCTGGTCACTGGGCCCTGACCTGGCCGCGACCCTGTTCGATGGCGGCGCGCGCGACGCGGCGGTCGAACAGGCACGCGCTGGCTACGATCAGGCCGTGGCCAGCTATCGCCAGACCGTGCTTGCCGCCTTCCAGGAGGTGCAGGACAACTTGTCCGCAGCGCGCTTGTTGCAAAGGGAAGCCGCAGAACAGGCCCAGACCCTGGCGGCAGCGCGCCGCGCCCGAGAGATCGCCGAGGCCCAGTACCAGGCCGGCACCCTGGGCGCCCTCAACGTCCTCAGCGCGCAAGCCACGGAGCGCGCAGCCTTGCGTGGCAGCGTGGACATCCACAACCGCCGCCTCGCCGCCGCCGTGGTGCTGCTGAAGAATGCTGGCGGCCGGGTCGCCGCGCTGGAGTAGGTCTCCTCTTCCTACGGTGCGATTTCGCTTTCCGCCTGGAGGAGGTCGGCTTCAGGCAGGCGGATCACCCCGGAGGTGTAGTCGTATTCGTAGACTTCGCCGTAGCGCCCCCACTCGATCGCTACCTTGAGCACGCGTTCTGCCTCGGCTTCGCTCAGGGTGAAGCGCAGCAGTTTGAGAAACAGATTTTCGTGCAGGTCGCCGGAAGGGTCTTGTTCCAGTCCGTGGCGGATGTAGGCCACCAAAGGTATATGAGTCAGGATCTGCTGGCCGAACAGGGCCTGGCGCTGGGTGTTGTTCCCGGCGACGTAGCGCTGCCCCAGTTCGGTGATGAGGATGTCGCCGCCGACCACCTGCGCGAAGCCCATCAGTGCAAGCGCGCTGGAGACATGCAGCAGTTCGTCGTCGGTCAGTTCGGTGGCGTCCGCCAAATGGGGCAGGTCGGCGCGGCCCAGATAGGGCTCCAGGGTGAGGATTTCCAGCAGACCTTCCATGCGGGTGACGTCCGCCTCGGGCAATCGGTCTCCCAGCTTGAGCTTGGGCGGCGCATCACTGGTGCGCCCACCCCTGCGCGCCTCGCCGGCGGTCAGTTGGCTGTAGATGTCATCGACCAGTGCGCGTACCGCCTCGCTTTCCACATCACGCGGTCGCGGCAGCTTGATGGCCAGTTCGTAGCGGATGCGGCCGGGGTCGCTGGCGAAGATCAACACCCGGTCGGCCATCATCACCGCTTCCTCGATGTTGTGGGAAACCACCAGCATCGCCTTGGTCGGAATCTGGCCGCTTTCCCACAAATCCAGGATGTCGTCGCGCAGGCGCTCGCCGGTGAGCACATCCAGGGCGGAAAAAGCCTCGTCCATCAGCAGGATTTCCGGTTCCAGCACCAGGGCGCGGGCGATGCCCACGCGTTGTCGCATGCCGCCGGACAGTTCCCGTGGCAGAGCACCCTCGAAGCCGGACAGGCCGATCATCTCGACGGCGGCGGTGGCGCGCTTTTCCCGCGTTTCGGCCGGGATGCCGCGCGCCTCCATGCCCAGTTCCACGTTCTGTTGCACAGTGAGCCAGGGGAAGAGGGCGAAGGACTGGAACACCATGCTGATGTCGCGTGCCGTGCCATAGAGCGGCAAACCCTTGTAGAGCACCTGGCCGGAGTCGCTGCCGATCAGGCCGGCCATGATGCGCAACAGCGTGGATTTGCCCGAGCCGGACCGACCCAGCAGGGCGACGATCTCTCCTGCGTGCAAGCTGAGATCGACGTTGTCCAGGACGGGACGGGCCGAACCGCTACCGGAGCGGAAGGATTTCCCCACGGCTTTGAGTTCGATGATCGCGTTGGCGGTCGTTTCGGTTGATCGTTCCATGTCCTTCTTCCTAGAAATGCATGCTCTCTTGCGACATCCGATAGAGACGACGCCAGAGAAAGTGATTCAGTCCCATCACGAAGATGCACATGACGCCGATGCCTAAGGCGATGCGGGGGAAGTCCCCGCTACTGGTCATCTCGGCGATATAGCTGCCTATGCCGTGCGCCTTCAAGGTGGTATGGCCCCAGGTGACGTACTCGGCGACGATGCTGGCATTCCAGGAGCCGCCGGTGGCCGTGATCGCGCCGGTGACGAAGCTGGGAAAGATCGCCGGCAGCAGATAGCGGCGCCACTTGAGCCAGCCGGTGAGGCCGAGGTTATGGGCCGCGTAGCGCAATTCGGTGGGTACGGTCGAGGCGCCGGCGATGACGTTGAATAGCAGGTACCACTGGGTACCCAGGATCATCAAGGGGGAGAGCCAGATGTCCGGGTTCAGGTCAAAGTGCACGATCAGCATGACCGCGATGGGAAAAAACAGATTCGCGGGAAAGGCTGCGAGAAACTGGGCCACCGCCTGGATGCGACTGGAAAGGCGGGGATTCATGCCCACCCAGACACCGATTGGCACCCAGATGACCGCGGCCAGGGCGATCAGGGCGATCACCCGCAGGAGGGTGTAGAAACCCAGTAGAACAACGTGACCCGCCTCGGCCCAGCCCACCTCGCTGTGGATGAAGTGCGCCAGGGTCCAGATGGCAAAGAAGGCGGCTGCGGCGATGGCGGCGTCCCATATCCGTTCCGATGTGGCCGAGGCCGGGTGCGGGCTCGCCCTGACCGAAGTGCCGTCAAAAGGGCGGCGGAACAGGAGGAAGGAGCGCTCGAGCAGGCGCACGAAGGCGATCGCGGCACCCTGGGTACGCTCGGTGCGGCGCATCCAGTTCAGCAGCCAGGATTGGGGGGCGATTTCGCTCTCGCTTTCCTCGAAGCGGAATTTGTCGGCCCAGGCCAGCAGGGGGCGGAAAAAAAGTTGATCGTAGAGCAGGATGCCCATCAGCATAGCGCCGATGGCCCAGCCGACTGCGGTGAGATCGCGCGCCTCGATCGCCGTGGCAATGTAGGAGCCGATGCCGGGCAGCATGATGTTCTGGTGGGACACCGAGATCGCCTCGGACGCGACCACGAAGAACCAGCCGCCGGACATGGACATCATCATGTTCCAGAGCAGCCCCGGCATCGCATAGGGTAATTCCAGGCGCCAGAAGCGCTGCCAGGCGGAGAGCTGGAACACATCGGCTGCTTCCTGAAGCTCGATGGGTACCGTGCGCATGGACTGGTACAGGCTGAACGCCATATTCCAGGCCTGGGAGGTGAAGATGGCAAAAATCGCCGCGCACTCCACTCCGAAGAGATTGCCGGGAAACAGGGCGATGAAGCCGGTGACGGTGATAGACAGGAAGCCCAGGATGGGGATGGATTGCAGGATGTCCAGCAGCGGCACCAACACCTTCTCGGCAGCCTTGTTTTTCGCCGCCACGACCGCAAAGACGCAACTGAACAGGATAGAAGCGCCCAGTGCGATGAACATGCGCAAGGTGGTGCGTAGCAGGTAATAAGGCAGATTGTCCGGGTCCAGCGACACCGGCATGGGTTCGCCGATGTGGTAGGGATGGACCATCTGCGCGGCGCCATAGGCCAGCAGGACGAACACGGCGAGCACGATGGGCAGCAACGCCCAGTCCCAGCGATTTCCCCCGGCTTCCACGACCTGTCTAGGGAAGAACTGTATCGCTTGCTTCATCGTGATGTCGCTCGGAGTGGGGGGCCGGGGAAGACCGTTACGCATTGCAGCACGGAATTGTGACACTTTCATTACCGGGAGGGCGAATCGCGAAGTCCGCCCTGTCGCAACAGTATGCTTGTCCCTCCCCGTAGACGCGCCGTGCGGGTTCCACAGACACCGGCCAGCGTTGATGAGGAACTGATGCTGGAGCTCCAGGTGCACCAGATCGAACTGGATGACACGACTTGCCACCACAGCGGTTTTGAGAAATGGCGCCATGAACCCGCTTGACTGCAGTGCTCAGGCAAAAAACCGGGTTTTCCGCAGACGTGAGCTTGAACCCAGCCGGCCCTCTCGCGACCTTCGATTTCGTGCCTCTGGAGTGGCCGGTTTCTGCCACCAAGCACTGTGTTAAGTGATGCTGCGAAACAGATTTGGTTTGCCACCGGGCCACTCACCCTGCCCTCTCCCGAAGGGAGAGGGTTCCACCCCCTTCCCCCTCCGGGGGAAGGGCCGGGGATGAGGGCCTGCGCCAGCAGCTTAATGAAGGCAAGTTACGCGACATTACTTACTGCCGCTTCACTAACTTCTCAAACTCTTCCAGAGGTAGCGGCCGACTAAACAGATAGCCTTGATAGTTATGGCAGTCGAAACGAGCAAGAAATTCACGCTGGGCCTCGGTTTCAACTCCCTCCGCGATGACCGACAGGCCCATGCTCTTGGCCAGGGCAATAACCATCTTTGAAATTGCGGCATCGTCAGGATCGGTCAGGATGTCTCTGACGAAGCCCTGATCAATTTTCAATTGATCGAGAGGAAGTCGCTTGAGATAAGATAAAGATGAATAGCCGGTACCAAAGTCGTCCAGCGAGAAGCTCACCCCTTTCCTTTTCAAAGCAGTCATTTTGATGATGACGTCCTCCACATCGTCTACCAGCAGACTTTCTGTTAGTTCCAACTTGAGCCGTTCTGGATTGGCCCCGGTGTCGTCAAGCACCGCCAGCACTTGATCAACGAAATCAGGTTGTCGAAATTGTCGGGAACTGACATTTACAGCGACCATAAGATGCGCCATTTCCGGCCGAACTGCCCAAGCCACCAACTGGGCACATGCGGTTTCCAGTACCCAGCGTCCAATGGGCAGGATCAAGCCTCTATCCTCAGCAAGGGGGATGAACTCAAGGGGAGACACCAGGCCGCGTTGTGGATGCTGCCAGCGCAATAGTGCCTCGACCCCCGTCAGGTGTCCTTCACCTTCCACCTGCGCCTGGTAGTAAAGAACAAACTGATTTTTTAGAACAGCCTCTCGCAAATCATCTTCCAGTGCAGCGCGAGTCGTAATAACGGCCTGCATCTCCGGATCGAAGAAGCGTAATGTATTGCGCCCAGCCGCCTTGGCCTGATACATGGCCAGGTCGGCCCATTTCATCAGATCATCCACGCTGCCTTGCTGATCGGCAAACAGGGCGATACCGATGCTTGGGGTATTGTGATGCTCGTACTTGGCGAGATGGTAGATATTGTTGAGTGCTCCGATGATTTTCTCGCCCACGGTTTTGGCCTGAGCAGCGGATTCATGGATGTTGGAACTTAGGCCTTCCAGTATCACCACATACTCATCGCCGCCCAGTCGCGACACGGTGTCACCCTCGCGCACGCATGCGACGAGACGCTGAGCGACCTGTTGCAGCAGCAGATCGCCGATGTCGTGCCCCAGGGTGTCGTTGAGCGTTTTGAAGTTATCCAGATCAATGAACAAAAGCGCACCATACCTTTCGCTGCGGGCACTGGACGCCAGCGCCTGCTCCAACCGGTTGAGCAACAGTCGACGGTTAGGTAAGTGCGTCAGCGGGTCATAGAAAGCCAGACTGTTGATCTCTTCTTCAGATATCTTGCGCTTGGTGATGTCGCGGATGAAGGCGCAGATGCGCTCTTCGCTGCCATACGCGATGTAATTGGCGACAATTTCTACCGGGATTAGCCTGCCGTCCTTGGTACGGTGTTCGGACTCAAACATCTTGGAACCGAACTGCCTGAGTTCAGCGAAATGTTGTGACCAAATCTCCGCGTTGTAATGAGCATCCACGTCTAGAACCTGCAACTGAAGTAATTTCTCACGGGTGTAACCTAGGTAATGGCACGCCGCTGCATTGACATCCACAATGCGAGCGTCCGGGGTAATCCAAATAATTGCATCGGATGCAGCATCCACACTGAAGCGGGTCAAATGCAAGCGCTCTTCCAACTTGTATTTCTCGGTGACATCACTGAACACCAGCACCACGCCGAAGATTTCTCCGGAGGCACTGCGGATGGGGGCTGCGCTGTCGGCGATTTGGTATTCTTTCCCGTCGCGGGATAGCAACACGGTATGGTTGGCAAGGCCGACCACCTGGCCATGTTCCAACACCATGTGTACTGGGTCGGCTACCGTCTCGCGGGTTGCTACGTTAATGATGCAGAATATTTCGACAAGCGGGCGGTCGCGAGCTTCGAATAGTGTCCACCCGCAGAGGCGCTCTGCCGTCGGATTCATCCGCGTCACTCGCCCGGCCAGGTCAGTGGCGATGACCGCATCGCCGATGGAGTACAGTGTGATGGCGAGATTTTCTTCGCTTTCCCTCAACGCTTCTTCCGCTTGCCTGCGTTTGACTTCCTTGTTGGCTAATACACGGGCGTCGGCCAATTGCCGCCTCTGATAGAAAAAAAGTCCCAAGGTGGTCGCCATGGTCAGCAGCGCGAACAAACTGCCGTTGATAAACAAATCCTCGCGCGAAGGGGCGAAAAGGGCCGATAATTCCCGACTTACAACGATCATCAGTGGCTTGTCCATGGGCACCGATGTCGGCCGGATCGTGTGCAAAACGGTCAGGCGTGCCTCACCATTGGCGGCTACGACCCGCCCGAACACAGTGAACGGTTGGCCGCTCTTCATGTGCTGAGTAAAGAAATAAGCAGGCAACGCGTCCATACCGGTAACCTCCTGTGGATCGGGAGCCCTGAATATCACTTTGCCATCGCCATGAATCAGCGTCGAACGCATGTCCGGTGCGTAGAGTACGGATTTAAGCAGGGTGCTAAAATATTCTGGACCCAGGCTGACCAGGATGACTCCGGCGAACACACCGTGATCGTCGAGCAGAACCTTCGACACGTTCAGGACATAGTCCCCCGTTGCAGCCAAAAAAGGTTGGGCGACGTAAAGTCTTTCCGGGTTTCCTCCTTGGCGAGCGACCTGAAAGTACCCCCTGTTTCTGAAGTTCTGTCCGACGAATTGGTCCGGGCTTCTGGCGATCAAGGTGCCGTTCGCATCGAAGATGGTGATGGCGCGCGTGGTGGGCATGGCGCCTCTCATGACTTCCAGGCGGTGATTGACCTGTGAAATGCCACCTTTTTCCTGAAGCAGGCTGGGCAGATCGTGGCGAATGGAGTCAATCGCATGATTTGTCGCCGTCAGTTGATGGTCAAGGTTTTCATCGACGACTTTGGCCTGGGTGGCCAGCAACCCGCTCTCCTGGGCACCGGTGTCGTGGAATTCCGTGTAAAGATTCCAACCGATAGTGCAGCCCAGAATAATCAAAGCCACTGTCAGAAATAGCCATTGACGTGCAAGGATGGCCGAAGGCATGCAAGCATCTCACAAGAAATATTATTTATCTTAGGCGCGGCCTGAATGCGATGAGCTTCCAAAAGCGCATTCCGGAGAGATTTTGCTCTGCGCAATCAATCAGCAATCCTGGTACATCGTACACCTGCTTTCCTATGGTTACCGTTGCAACCCTGTCTGTTTAGAACCGGACCCTGGCACCGAGGGTTCCTGCGAAAATGTCCTGGACCGCCGGGCCTGAATTCCTGTTTAAAGAAAAACGCCGGTACTGCAAGTAAAGCTCGGTATCATATTTGTCGAAAAACTGGTCGATCCCCGCGCCGACTTCGTATCCAACATCGTGGGCGGAAGGAGTGTTCTCGGCGCGCGTGTATTCCATTATGAAAGCCGTGTTGCCGAAACTGTTGAGCTTGGCGAGCCAGCCGAGTTTGCCATACAGATTGGTGTCGTTTATCTGGTTGTCGTGTTCTTGTGAGCCGGCGGACAAGGTAAGGTTCAAACCAGTATTGCTGTGTAGAATGGAAAAAGATCCGTCATAGCGTTTGCCGGCCTGGGCGATGTTGGGGTTGGAAACCGCCGCTCTTGCTGCGGCGTTGAATCCGTATCCTTGACCGTCCCAAAAGACGGCGGCATCCGCCCGTCGGTTACTGACCGAAGAAGCGGCAAGGCTGAAACCGTAAAAACGGGGCGTGTCATAGCGGAACCGCGATTCGCGGTTGAGACCATCCTGGTTGGAAAACGCATTGGAAACCTTTATGGTGGTCAGGGCATGGTCACCCGCACGCTCGCGAAACGACATGTTATAAACGATATCTGCAACGCTTGAGTTTTGCACGGAAAGGGTGCCGGACAGATCGGCTTCTGCCGTGGTGTTGGAAGCCGTGTCGCCCTTGCCGAGAGATAGCTTCCCGTATTGATTGCTAGCCAGTGATATCTCGGTCCAGCGTTGATTGAAGGAATCCCCTGGCGTTGGCGTGCTCTGGGAGATGATCGCCGAATTATCCGGAGCTATGGCAATCTCGATTCGGGAACCCAACATCAAGTCCTCACTCATCCTGGCCGAAGCTACGAAATTGACGCGGCTACCGCTGGTGGTGTGATCCACGAAATAGGTTTCGGTGCTCTTCCCGTCGTTGACAAAATTGACAGCGCGATTGAGTTGGCCGGAAATACTCAGCTTGAGGTGCTCCCCGCCTGAAGTGAAGATTGCCGATGGCGTATCCACATGGCGGCTGCTATCGACCGCTTGTTGCGCCGTGGATACAGTTTGCGCAGCCTGATTTTGAATCTCGCCGGTAGCCTGTTTCAGGTCGTCGATTTGCCTTTGCAGAGCATCGAGTGTTTCCGCTTGTTTATGCAGTTGAACCTGCTGTTGCTGAATCGTGTCCTGGAGTTGCTGGAGAAGTTGGGTGTCTACCCGAACGGATTGAGCGTTCGCATGTTCCACGCCAAACGGCACCGTCACAGTCAACGCCGCACGGAAGAACAGGAGAGAGTA
Organism: uncultured Pseudomonadota bacterium; assembly: GCA_903883985.1. GTDB lineage: Bacteria > Pseudomonadota > Gammaproteobacteria > Burkholderiales > Thiobacillaceae > PFJX01. Next base: position 22,231 of record CAISDD010000293.1, read on the forward strand.
GTGGTTTTGGCTCTTCGTGGTTTTCATAATGCGGATAACCGGGCGGTTTCGAGTAGGAGAAAGTCTATCCTAACTTGGGTAACCAGTCATGATCCTCCGGTTCGCACCCGAGCATGAAAGTTATTTCTTATACCGCTGGTTGGTTCATGTCTGTGACGATGAGCGCGATGAACCTTGAATTTTCAGTTGAACACGCCCGTGTGTGCGTCTGGCGAGTTGTCAGGCAAGGGAGCGGAGTCGTAGCCAGCATAGGGCGGAATGCTGTTTATTCCGCCCTATGCCCTGGGTGCGGTGGTTGCGATTGGGCTACGGGGCTCGCGGCGCTTCCTAAGGCGGGGGCACCCGGAACCAGGCGGCGTATAGGGCGGGCAGGAACAACAGGGTGAGTACGGTGGCGATGAACAACCCGCCCATGATGGCGATGGCCATCGGCCCCCAGAATACGCTGCGGGTGAGGGGGATCATGGCCAGGATTGCCGCCAGGGCAGTCAGCAGGATGGGACGGAAGCGGCGCACTGTGGCGCCGACGATTGCGTCCCAGGCAGCGTGTCCGGCCAGGATGTCCTGCTCGATCTGATCCACCAGGATCACCGAGTTGCGCATAATCATGCCGAACAGCGCGATCACACCGAGTTGTGCCACGAAGCCGAAGGGGGCATGGAACAGCAGCAGCGAGGCGGTGACGCCGATCAACCCGAGGGGGGCGGTGAGCACCACCAGCAAGGTGCGCTGGAAACTCTGCAACTGGATCATCAACAGGGTCAGCACGGCGACGATGGCGAAGGGAAACACGGCGCGGATGGAGCTCTCCGCATTGCCCGATTTCTCCGCCGTGCCACCAATGTCGATACGGTAACCAGGCGGCAAGCGTGCTCGGATGGCGTCGAGCTTCGGGTCGATGTCCGCGGTCGCCGTTGGCGCCTGGATGCCCTCATGGAGATCGCAGCGTACCGTGATGGTGGGCAGGCGGTCGCGGCGCCAGATCAGGCCTTCATCCAGTTCTGGCGTGAGCCTGGCGATCTGCGATAGCGGCACGAAATGGCCGTCGTGGGTATGCACCTGCAAGTCGGCCAGATGCGAGAGGCGATTGCGGTCCTGGGCTTCGGCGCGTTCCACCACGTCGATCAACTGGTCGTTCTCGCGGAATTGAGTGATGACCGCACCTTCCTGCAAGGCATGGATGCTCTGCGACAATTCCTGCGAGCTGATTCCCAGGGCGCGCGCCTTGTCCTGGTCGATGTCCAGGCGCACTTGCTTGATGCGCTCGTTCCAGTCGAGATTAACGTCCCTGGCGTAGGGGTGGGCGCGCATCACCGCAGCCACCTCGCCGGCTATGGTGCGTAACTTCTCCGGGTCGCCGCCACTTACCCGGAACTGCACCGGGAAACCCACGGGTGGGCCGTTTTCCAGGCGCAGGACGCGCCCGCGCAGGCCGCTGAATTCGCCCTCCAGACGCTGTTCCAGGCGCGCCTTCACGGCTTCGCGCTCGGCCAAGCCACGGGTCATCAGCACGAACTGGGCGTAATTGTCGTTGGGCATCTGCGGGTCCAGCGGCAGGAAGAAACGCACACTGCCCATGCCGACATAGACTGCGTAATGGCTGATGCGGTCTTTCAGTTGCGGGTCGTGGGCGATCACGTCCTCCAGCCGTTTCACCTCCTTGTCCGTGGCCTTGATCGAGCTGCCCGTCGGCAGCCACAGGTCGATGAGCAGCTCCGGGCGGTTGCTGGTGGGGAAGAACTGCTTTTCCACCCCGGCCTTGAAGCCGGCGATCGCCAGCACGAAGGCGGCCAGGGTGAGCAGGATCACCGTCCAGCGATGGCCTACGCACCAGTGCACCACGGACTTGATGCGCCGATAAAACGGTGAGGCGTAGGGGTCGCCGCCATGCTTCGTGGCGATCGCCATCAACTTCTCGCGGTCCAGAATTCGCGAGCCCAGCCAGGGGATGAACACCACTGCGGCCACCCAGGAGGTGAGCAGGGCGATGCCTACCACGGCGAAGATCGAGAAGGTGTATTCCCCCGCTGCACTCTTGGCGAAGCCCACGGGCAGGAAGCCGGCGGCGGTGATCAGCGTGCCGGTGAGCATGGGAAAGGCCGTGGAGGTATAGGCGAAGGCCGCAGCCTTGTGTTTCTCCCAGCCCTGCTCCATTTTCACCACCATCATTTCCACGGCGATGATGGCGTCATCCACCAGCAGCCCCAAGGCGATGATCAACGCGCCCAGGGAGATGCGCTGCAAGTCTATGCCCGCCGGCTTCATCGAGAGGAAGGTGACCGC
>CAISDD010000294.1 GCA_903883985.1 uncultured Pseudomonadota bacterium
ATCCACATCTTCTTCCCCGACCCCTGGCACAAGAAGCGCCACCACAAACGGCGCCTGATCCAGCCCGATTTCGTCACGCGACTGGTGCATAAGCTCAAGGTCGGCGGCTATCTGCACCTGGCGACAGACTGGGAAGACTACGCGCTGCAGATGCTGGAAGTGCTCACCGACGAAGCGCAATTGACCAACACGGTCGAAGCCTATGCCCTGCGCCCTGACTACCGCCCGCTCACGAAGTTCGAGCAACGCGGACTGCGTCTGGGGCATGGGGTGTGGGATCTGGTGTTTCGCCGCGCACCCTCCGGCCTGGTAACGGCACCGTGAGGCCGGAAAAATGGGGGGTTCGCGCCCTCCCCCACGCCTGTTTTCGTCGCTACAATCCGGCAACTCCTTAATTTGTAAGCACAAGCCATGAAAAGCAGCGAAATCCGCCGCCAGTTTCTCGATTTTTTTGCCGAGAAAGGCCACACGCCGGTCGCCTCCAGCCCCCTCATCCCCGGTAACGACCCCACTTTGCTGTTCACCAATGCCGGCATGGTGCAGTTCAAGGATGTGTTTCTCGGCAGGGAATCGCGCCCTTACGTCCGTGCCGCCTCAAGCCAGCGCTGCGTGCGCGCCGGCGGTAAGCACAACGACCTGGAAAATGTCGGTTATACGGCCAGGCACCACACTTTTTTCGAGATGCTGGGCAACTTCAGCTTCGGCGATTATTTCAAACAAGACGCGATCCGCTTCGCCTGGGAGTTTCTGACCCAGACGCTCGCGGTCCCCAGGGAAAAACTCTGGGTCACGGTCTACCAGGATGACGACGAGGCCTACGCCATCTGGGCCGATGAAATCGGCGTCCCGAAGGCGCGCATCACCCGCATCGGCGACAAGGGCGGACAGCGCTACCACTCCGACAACTTCTGGGCGATGGGCGACACCGGCCCCTGCGGCCCCTGTACCGAGATCTTCTACGACCACGGCGCAGAAGTCCCTGGCGGCCCGCCTGGCACACCCGAGGAAGACGGCGACCGCTACATCGAAATCTGGAACCTGGTCTTCATGCAGTACAACCGCGATGAAGCGGGCGTCATGCACCCCCTGCCCAGGCCTTCTGTGGATACCGGGATGGGACTGGAGCGCATCTCGGCGGTGATGCAGGGCGTGCATTCCAACTACGAAATCGACCTGTTCCAGGCCTTGATCCAGGCCGCCGCTCGGGAAACCGGCGCGCAGGATCTTGGCAACAACTCTCTCAAGGTCATCGCCGACCACATCCGCGCCTGTTCCTTCCTGATCGTCGATGGCGTCACCCCAGGCAATGAAGGGCGCGGCTACGTGCTGCGCCGCGTGATCCGCCGCGCCATCCGCCACGGCTACAAACTCGGCTGCAAGTCGCCCTTCTTCCACAGGCTGGTCGCCGACCTCGCCGGAGTCATGGGCTTGGCCTATCCGGAACTGGTCAACGCGCAGGATCGCGTCGCCGCCGTACTGCGACAGGAGGAGGAACGCTTCGCCGAAACCCTGGAAAACGGCATGGGCGTGCTGGAAATGGCCATGGCCTCCGAAGACAAGATGCTGGACGGCGAAACCGTTTTCAAGCTCTACGATACCTTCGGCTTCCCCCTCGACCTCACCGCCGACATTGCACGGGAACGCGGCATCACGGTCGATTTCGCCGGCTTCGAACATTCCATGCAGATGCAGCGCGAGCGCGCCCGTGCCGCTTCCCGCTTCAGCATGGGCCGCGGCCTGGCGTTCGATGGTGAAAAAACCGAGTTTGTCGGCTACGACAACCTGGAGCACGAGGCACGCATCGTCGCTCTCTACCGCGAAGGCAGCCAGGTCGGTGAAGTCGTGGCCGGCGAAGAAGTCTTGATCGTGCTCGATCGCACGCCTTTCTATGCCGAATCCGGCGGTCAGGCGGGCGATTGCGGCGAAATCTCCAGCGGCCATGGCACGTTTCTGGTGGAAGACACGCAAAAAATCCAGCCCGACGTATTCGGCCACAAGGGGCGGCTGAGCACCGGCCGGCTGACTCTGGGCGAGAGCACCCACGCCCGGGTCGACGCCGAAGCACGACAACGCACCGCCTATAACCACTCCGCCACCCATCTGCTGCACGCCGCCTTGCGCTGCGTCCTGGGCGACCATGTCACTCAGAAGGGCTCGCTGGTGAACGCGGAGCGCACCCGTTTCGACTTCGCTCAGCCACGAGCGCTGACGGAGGCTGAAATCCGCCACATCGAGGAACTGGTAAACGGCGAGATTCGTCGCAACAACCGCGTCGAGACTCGCCTGATGAAGCACGAGGAGGCCATCAAGGCCGGTGCCATGGCGCTGTTCGGCGAAAAATACGGCGACGAGGTGCGTGTGGTCGGCATGGGCGAATTCTCCACGGAGCTCTGCGGCGGCACCCACGTCAACCGCACCGGGAACATCGGCCTGTTCAAGATCGTCTCCGAGGGCGGTGTGGCCGCCGGCGTGCGCCGCATCGAGGCGTTCACCGGCCCGGGCGCCTTGGCTTACTCCCAGGAGCAGGAGGCCACGCTGCGCCAGATAGCCGACATGATCAAGGCACAACCTCAGGAGGCGACCACACGGCTGGCGCAAATTCAGGACCAGGTTAAAAGTCTGGAAAAGGAACTGGCGCGTTACAAATCGAAGCTGGCATCCAGCCAGGGGGACGACCTGGCGGAACAGGCCGTCGATGTTGCCGGCATCAAAGTGCTTGCGGCCGCAATCGAAGGCGCAGATGCTAAGGCGCTGCGCGAATTGGCCGATAAATTGCGTGACAAGCTTGGGCACTGCGCGCTGGTGCTGGGCAGCGCACTGGACGGCAGGGTCTTCCTGATCGCGGCGGTGACGCCGGATGCGACGGACAGGGTGAAGGCCGGGGAGTTGGTGAATTTCGTGGCGGCGCAAGTCGGCGGCAAAGGGGGCGGCAAGCCTGATCTAGCGCAAGCGGGGGGGAGCGCGCCGGAAAAACTGCCGGCAGCCTTGCAAAGCGTCGTGGCCTGGGTGCAGGCCAAGCTCAACGAAGGGTGAGGAAAAGTGTTTGGGTTCTTCAAACGCAAGAAAGACGATGAGAATCCTCTTAGCGACCTGAAAACGGTTTCGCGCTGGATGCAGGAACTACCGGCGGGCGACATTTATTCCGCCCAGGAACAGGTGGTTCAGAGCCTGATCCAGTTCAACCACGCCGGTCTGAGCATGTCCAGGGAGAGACTCCAGGTGCTCATGCACCTGGATGAGCACGCCCGCGACATGCAGTTTTCTCTGTGCGGGCAGTACCTGCGCAACCCACGCATGTCCAAGGTGATCGAGTCGCGCCTGTGGACCGCTATCCACGCCTTCTACTGGGAAATCACCCGCGGCTATCATGCCTTCCTGATGGACTTTGTCGCCAATCCGGGCGGCGGTAGGATACAGACGGCCGTGCCCACCATCGCCGCACGCGCGATCCGCGGCTTCGCCGACATCTTCAAGTGGCGCTATTTCCGCTACGAGAAGGTCGAGGAAAAACTCTGGCTCAGGTTGCACAATCTGTATCGCATCAGCGAATTCGACGGTTTCCAGAACGACAGCCTGAAGATCTACCCGGGAGACGCCAAACTCTCGTCCAGCACTGCGGAATATATCCAGGCCTTGCTACTTTCGCCGCTGGGTGTCGGCAGTCTCACTCCTAAGCAGGTCGAGATGGTGGATCACTGGCTGGACAACTGGCTGGACCAGACCACGCTGGATAGCGTCTACGACCCCGCACACCATTTCTATCTGGTCGACACCAGCAAGGGACAGGGCATCCGACATCTTCGAGCGGGCGGCAACGAAACCACCTTCCGCTACCTGGCGACCGACAAGGTGCTGGAACACCTCCACCAGGTCGAGCGCGCGCTCAAATCCGGGGCCGCACCCGCCACACTGGGCCTGGGCGAAGAATTCCGCCTGCCCGACGGCTACGATCTGCTGCAATATGTCGCCAATGAATGGGCGCCCGCCAGCCAGCGCGAGCGGCGCACCAGTCCACGGCAAGCGACCGAGGGTCGCTGGGAGGTACTGCGTGACCTGCCCAGCATCTGCAATCGCATGTACCGCGAGAGCGAAATCGCCGGTGGCCGATCCCCGCGACAAACGCTGTCACATGAAGAAATTCTCGACATCAAGCTGTATGGCTTCGTTACCGATCGCACCAGGACGGCCGCCCAGGATCCCGCCAACAAGCCACGAGAAGTGCTCCTGGAGCGCTGGCCCCTCTACGATAGCAGTGAAGCCGGCCTGGGCATCGTGCTCAAGGGGGAGGAGAGCGAATGGATCAAGGTTGGCAAGCTGCTGGCCTTGCGCATGGATCCGGGCGACAGTTGGCATATCGCCATCATTCGCCGCCTGACCCGTCTGGAAAACAATCAGCGCAAGGTGGGCTTGCAGACCTTGAACAGCACGGCACTGCTGGTGAACCTGGAGCAGGAACAGGATCTGGGCGATGCGACCGAGGATGGCGGTTACGGCAGCCCCGCTCCGTGCATGGGGCTGATCTTCCCGGATATGGAGCAGGGCAACCTCCTCATGCTGGAACCCTCACGCTATGCGCACGGTCGTATCTACCGCATGGTGCCGACGGACAGCGAGCAACAATACATCCGCCTGGAATCCGCCCGCGATAAGGGCGACGGCTGGCTGCTGACCACCTTTGCCACGGTAGGCTAGGATGCTGGAGCAAAACGGGAGCGTACAGTTTGACCAACACCGCCAAGAGTAAACCCGGGCTATTGATCGTCGATGACGATCCGCTGATCACTGATACGCTCCATTTCGTGCTCTCGCACGACTTCGAGGTCTATGTCACGGAATCGCGGCAGCAAGTCAAGAGCCTGCTCACCCAACTGCCCTCACCGCCCCCTCTGGCCTTGGTGGACTTGGGCCTGCCACCGACCCAGCATAAGCCGGACGAAGGCTTCGCCCTCATCACCGACCTGCTCAACCACTCGAAAAACATCAAAATTCTGGTGCTATCCGGGCAGAACGACGAAGCGAATGCCCGCCATGCCCGCGCTCTGGGCGCCATCGACTTCATCGGCAAACCGGCGGAACCGGAACGAATCAAGGCCGCCCTGCTCTCCGCCCTGCGTTTCGACCTGGATCAGGGCGCGGCCAGCCCCGCCGTGGCGGTGCCGGCGGCCGGCACCATTATCGGCAACAGTTTCGCGGTCGACAAACTGCGTAATCAGATCAAGCTCTATGCGGACGCACCTTTTCCGGTACTGATCGAAGGCGAATCCGGTAGCGGCAAGGAACTGGTCGCGAAAAGCCTGCACCAGTGGTCGAAGCGCCGAGACAAGCCCTACCTGGCACTCAATTGCGCAGCCATCTCCCCCACCCTGGTCGAGCCCACCTTGTTCGGCTATGTGAAGGGGGCGTTCACCGGCGCGACCCAGGCCCACTCCGGCTACTTCGAGGACGCCCGTGAAGGCACGCTGTTCCTCGACGAAATCGGCGAATTACCGCTGGAACTGCAAGCCAAGTTGCTGCGGGTGCTGGAAAACGGCGAATTCCAGCGCGTCGGAGAAACCGGAAGCCGCTATTCCAACGCCCGTATCGTCACCGCTACCAACCGTGATCTGCGCCGCGAAGTGCGTGAAAGCCGCTTCCGCGGCGACCTCTACCACCGCCTGTCGGTATTCTCCGTGCATGTGCCGCCGCTGCGCGATCAGAGCGAAGACAAACTGGCGCTGCTGGATCACTTCCGTGCGCATTTTTCGCGTGAGGTCGTGGCCGCCCCCTTCAATCTGTCCAGCGATGCGCAGCGCCTCTGGGAGGACTACCATTTCCCCGGCAATGTGCGCGAACTGCGCAACATCGTCATCCGCCTCACCACCAAATACGCCGGTCGCACGGTCAGCGCGCGCGAACTGGAAGGCGAATTCGACCTGGACGTTGTCGCCTCGGGTAATCTCCCCCCGCACACCAGCGCCCAGGCTCTGCAGGACTACGCCAAATCACACCTGCGCAGCATGCACAACTTCAACCTTGATCAGGTCATGAAACAGTGGGAGCAAAGCTACGTCGAAGCCGCCCTGGGCATGACCCACGGCAACCTCTCGCAAGCCGCCAAGCTGCTGGGTGTGAACCGCACCACCCTGTACAGCCGCATGCAAACGTACCAGAACGAA
>CAISDD010000295.1 GCA_903883985.1 uncultured Pseudomonadota bacterium
CCGACAAATTGCTGGCCGAGGTCGGCGCGGCGTATGAAGAATTGCTGTAGCCACTCACCACTCGTTACCCACACATGGCCCTCCTGCAAATTTCCGAACCCGGTCTTTCCACCGCTCCGCACAAGCATCGTCTGGCGGTGGGCATCGACCTGGGCACCACCAATTCTCTGGTTGCCACGGTACGCAACGGGGTCTCCGTCGTGCTCAACGACGCCCATGGCCACGGACTGCTGCCCTCTGTGGTGCGTTATCTGAAAGATGGCGGCATCCGCGTCGGCCACGCCGCCCAAGCCCAGGCTGCCGAGGATCCACACAACACCATCCTCTCGGCCAAGCGCTTCATGGGCCGGGGCATCAAGGACATCCCGGATCTGGCCACCATGCCCTATCAGTTCGTCGATGCGCCTGGCATGGTGCAGATCAGGACGGCTGCTGGCGTGAAGAGCCCGGTCGAGGTCTCCGCAGAAATCCTCAAGGTGCTGAAGGCGCGCGCCGAGGCGTCCCTGGGCGGAGAACTGGTGGGCGCGGTCATCACCGTGCCCGCCTATTTCGACGATGCGCAGCGCCAGGCTACCAAGGACGCCGCCCGTCTGGCCGGGCTCAACGTGCTACGCTTGCTCAACGAACCCACCGCCGCGGCCATCGCCTACGGCCTGGACAACGCCGCCGAGGGCATCTACGCGGTCTATGACCTAGGAGGAGGAACCTTCGACATCTCCATCCTCAGACTTACTCGCGGCGTGTTCGAAGTGCTCGCCACCAACGGCGATTCTGCCCTCGGCGGCGACGATTTTGATCGCCGAGTCTATTGCTGGATACTGGAACAGGCCCATGTCCATACTCTCGACGATCATGACAAGACCTTGTTGATGAGCCGGGCGCGCGAGGCCAAGGAAACCCTGTCCGAACATGCTGCTGCCCCCATCACCGTGATGCTTTCCAGTGGCGAAATCGTCGATCTAAGTCTTTCCGATGAGGTTTTCAATGCCATGACCGCCAGCCTGGTCAACAAGACCTTGCTGCCCACCCGCCGTGCCCTGCGCGACGCCGGCTTGAGCGTGGAAGAGGTCAAGGGCGTGGTAATGGTCGGCGGTTCCACCCGCATTCCTCGCGTCCTGGCTGCGGTGGGCGAGTTCTTCGGGCAGACCCCCCTCACCAATCTTGACCCGGACAAGGTCGTGGCTCTGGGTGCGGCGATTCAAGCCAATGTCCTGGCGGGCAACAAGGGCGGCGACGACTGGCTGCTACTCGACGTGGTGCCCCTATCCTTAGGCCTGGAGACCATGGGAGGCCTGACTGAAAAAATCATTCCACGCAACGCCACCATACCCACCGCCCGCGCCCAGGAGTTCACCACCTATAAGGATGGCCAGACCGCCATGAGCATCCATGTGGTGCAGGGCGAGCGCGAACTGGTCGCGGACTGCCGCTCGCTGGGGCGCTTCGATTTGCGCGGCATTCCACCGCTGGTGGCGGGTGCGGCGCGCATCCGCGTCACCTTCCAGGTCGATGCCGATGGGCTGCTCTCGGTCAGTGCCCGCGAGCTGGGCACCGGGGTCGAGGCGCATATCACGGTGCAGCCTTCCTACGGACTCTCCGACGACGAAGTGGCACGCATGCTGCGCGATTCCTACTCGCATGCCGAGGAGGACATGAGCGCACGCAATCTGGCCGAAGCTCGTGTGGATGGTCAGCGCCTGCTCGAAGCCAGCGAAGCGGCCCTCAGGGAAAATGGGGCCACACTGCTGGGCGAGCGGGAGCGCGACCAGATAGCACAACTGATGCTGACCCTGCAGCTGGCGCTGGGGCGCGACGATCTCGCCGCGGTCAAGCGCGCCACCGAAGCGCTCAACCAGGGCACGGTGGAATTCGCCGCCCGGCGCATGGATACGAGTGTGAAACAGGCGCTCACCGGGCAACGCCTGGACTCACTGGAACTGTGACATGACGGCTCAACCGACGGCATTCGAACCCGAGTTCATCGCAAGCTTGCGCGAGCGCCTGGAGCGTCACCCGATCTACGCCGCGCTGCGCACGCTGGACGACCTGCGCGTGTTCATGGCGCACCACGTGCATTCCGTGTGGGATTTCATGTCCCTGATCAAATACCTGCAACACGCGGTCGCCCCCGCGCGCTGGCCGTGGACGCCCGGGCGCGACGCCAGCATCCAGCGCTTCATCAATGAGCTGGTGCTGGAAGAGGAAACCGACGCGGCAGGCCCCGCCCATCCCGGTGAATTCACCAGCCATTTCCAGCTCTACCTGGGCGCCATGCGCGAGATCGGCGCGGACGCGGAACCACCCGCACGCTTCGTGGAGATCGCCGGCAGCCAGGGGATCGCCGCCGCCTTGCAGCAGATGCCTCCGCCGTTGCCAGCTCAGGCCTTCACGCGCACCACCTTCGACTTCATCGCCAGCGACAAGCCCCACAACGTCGCCGCCGCCCTGGCCCTGGGTCGCGAG
>CAISDD010000296.1 GCA_903883985.1 uncultured Pseudomonadota bacterium
GAAGTGTGCTTCTTGGCAGGCGTTCACCTCCCAGCCGCGTCGACGTTGCGCTGTAGCCAGTATTCCAAGAGCGCCAGATGCCATAGTTTGCTGCCCTGGATGCGGGTGTGATGGCGTTCCGGTTCGGCCAGGAGGCGTTCCACGTAGGGGCGGTGGTACAGTCCGCGTTCGCGACAGGCGCGTGAGTCGAGGATGGCGCGCATGAATTCTAGGAATTCCCCACGCACATATTTCAGCGCCGGCATGGGGAAATAACCTTTCTTACGGTCGATCACTGCGTCCGGCAGCAGGCCACGGGCGATATTCTTCAATATGTGCTTGCCGCCTGATGCAAGCTTCAACTCGGCCGGCATGGATGCGACCAGTTCCACCAGTTCATGGTCCAGGAAGGGCACACGCGCCTCCAGGCCCCAGGCCATGGTCATGTTGTCCACCCGCTTTACCGGGTCATCGGTGATCAGCATGGTGACATCCATGCGCAGCACCTGGTCGAGGAACTCGTCGGCACCGGGCTCTTCCAGGCGCGCGGCCACTAGCGCCGAGGTGTAATCCTCGCCCTGCCAGGGTAGTGTCACCATGGCGCGATATTCGTCGTGGTCGCGGTCGAAGTAATGGCGGCGGAAACGTTCCAGCGGGCTGCCGGCTGTGTCGGCCTGCATCTGTCCGTACCAGGAATAGCCGCCGAAGACTTCGTCGGCACCCTGGCCGCTTTGCACCACTTTCACGGTCTTCGCGACCTGTTCGGAGAGCAGGTAGAAGGCCACCGCGTCCTGGGCGACCATGGGTTCGGCCATGTTGTCCACGGCTTCGGGCAGGCGCGCCAACACCTCGCTGTTGGGGATGCGGTACTGGTGATGCCGCGTGCCGTAATGGGCGGCGACCGCGTCCGAATACTCGAATTCGTGGCCGGATTCCTCCGGCTGATCCTCGAAGCCGACCGAGAAGGTCATCAGGTCGCTCACCCCCTGTTCCGCCAGCAGGGCCACCAGCAGGCTGGAGTCCAGTCCACCCGAGAGCAGTACGCCGACTTTTACATCGGCAATGGCCAGGCGCTTCCTGACCGCATCCTTCAAGGCTAGTCGGATGGCTTCGGTCCATTCGGCCTCCGTTTTCGCCCGCGCCGGCCGCTGCGCGTTCAGGCGCCAATAAGTCGATTGCCGGCTGTCCCCGGCTATGGATACGTGCATCCAGGTCGCCGGTGCCAGCCGGCGGATGCCGGCCAACACGGTGCGCGGGGCGGGTACGACCGCATGCAAGGTGAAATGGTGATGCAGCGCCACCGCGTCGAGCGTGGTGTCGATGCCGCCCGACGCCAGCAGGGCCTGGACGCTGGAGGCGAAGCGCAGACGGCGGCCGTCGAGGCTGTAATACAACGGCTTGATCCCCAGGCGGTCGCGGGCGAGAAAGACGCTTTGTTTTTTTTCGTCCCAGATCGCGAAGGCGAAAGCGCCATGCAAACGCGCCACACAGCCCTCGCCCCACTGCGCGTAGGCGCGCAGGATCACTTCGGTGTCGCCATCGGAATGGAAATCATGTCCTTTCCCCAGCAGTTCCGCGCGTAGTTCCGGGTAGTTGTAGATTGTGCCGTTGAATACCAGTGTGAGGCCGGCCTCGACATCGACCATGGGTTGCGCCGAGCGTTCGGACAAGTCGATGATGGCCAGGCGGCGATGGCCGAAAGCCACCGGCCCTTGGCCCCAGAACCCGGCAGCATCCGGGCCGCGCCGCGCCAGACGCGCGTTCATGGCTTCAAGGGTCGCGCGCGCGGGGGCTGCGCCATCGAAGCGGAACTCACCGGCTATGCCGCACATGATGAGTTCCGAGTGGCGAGATGTAGGAGCGGCTTCAGCCGCGATCTCTTCGTGCAGGCCTTGAATTCGCGCCTGAAGGCGCTCCTACGGGCGATTGGCCGTTTCGCAAGCAGGCGTAGGTTGGGCTGACGCCAGGAAGCCCAACGTTGCCATGTTGGGCTTCGTACCTCAGCCCAACCTACGGTTTCGTGCGGGGCGGAAGGGTCACACATACAGCGGTTCTTCTTCCATCAACGCGACTTGTTCGCGCAGTTCGAGGATGCGTTCCTGCCAATAATGGGGCGTGTTGAACCAGGGGAAGGCGGCGGGGAAGGCGGGGTCGTGCCAGCGCCGCGCGATCCAGGCGGTGTGGTGGATCAGGCGCAGGGTGCGCAGGGCTTCGAGCAGGTGCAGTTCGCGGCGGTCGAATTCGGCGAAATCCTCGTAGCCGGCCAGCACGTCGGAGAGTTGCCGGGTCATGGCGTCACGCTCGCCGGAGAGCAGCATCCACAGATCCTGGATCGCCGGCCCCATGCGGCTGTCGTCGAAATCGACGAAGTGCGGGCCTCGCATTTCTGTTCCCTCGGTCCACAAGACGTTGCCTGCATGGCAGTCGCCGTGCAGGCGCAGGTTTGCGACCTGACCGGCGCGCGAATAGCAATGCCTCACCCCTTGCAAAGCCTGTTCCACCACGCTCTTCCAGGCTGGCAGCAGATCGTCAGGCAACCACTTCCCTTGCAGCACGAAGTCGCGCGAGGCCTCGCCAAAGCTGGCGATGTCCAGGGTAGGGCGGTGGCGATAGGGGGCAAGGCGGCCTACGGCGTGGATGCGGCCGATGAAGCGGCCCATCCATTCCAGGGTGTCCGCGTTGTCGAACTCGGGCATGCGCCCACCGCGGCGGGGATAGACGGCGAAGAGGAAACCTCGATGCGGATGCAGCGTCGCCCCCGCAGCCAAGCGCTGGGGCGCGACCACGGGCAGTTCGCGCGCCGCCAGGTCCAGAGTGAATTCGTGCTCCTCCTGGATGGCCGCGGCGGTCCAGCGGCCCGGTCGGTAGAACTTCACCACCTGCATCGGCCCCTCATCCATGCCGACTTGAAAAACGCGGTTCTCGAAGCTGTTCAGGGTGAGCAATCGGCCATCGGGATGCAGCGCGACGCTTTCAAGGGCATCGAGGACGCAATCCGGGGTGAGCGTGGCATAAGGGGTGGGGGAGGGCGACATGGCCACATTGTAGGCCTGGGTCGCCACGCGCGGCGGCGTCAAGCATCCTTGGTTCATGCGGGGGGCTTCCGGTATCATTCAGCATCTTTGTACCTGCCTATTCCATGACTCGATATATCTTCGTCACCGGCGGCGTCGTTTCCTCCCTGGGCAAAGGCATCGCCGCCGCGTCTTTGGGCGCTATCCTCGAATCGCGCGGACTTGGCGTCACGCACCTCAAGCTCGACCCTTATATCAATGTCGATCCGGGCACCATGAGCCCGTTTCAGCACGGCGAGGTATTCGTCACCGAGGATGGTGCCGAGACCGACCTCGATCTCGGCCACTATGAGCGCTTCACCCGAGCCAAGATGGGTCGGCGCAACAATTTCACGACCGGCCAGATCTATGAGTCGGTGATCAAGAAGGAACGGCGTGGCGAATATCTGGGCAAGACCGTCCAGGTCATTCCGCATATCACCGACGAGATCAAGGCCTACATCAAACGCGGCGCCGAGGGGGCCGACGTGGCGATCATCGAGGTGGGCGGCACGGTGGGCGACATCGAATCGCTGCCTTTCCTGGAAGCCATCCGCCAGATGGGCATAGAGGAAGGCCGGACCGGCACCTGTTTCATCCACCTGACTCTGCTTCCCTACATCCACGCCGCCGGCGAACTGAAGACCAAGCCGACCCAGCATTCGGTGAAGGAATTGCGCGAGATTGGCATTCAGCCGGATATCCTGCTGTGCCGCGCCGACCGTTCCATCCCCGTGGAAGAGCGGCGCAAGATCGCGCTGTTCTGCAACGTGATGCCCGAGGCGGTGATCGAGGCGCTGGATGCGACCTCCATCTATAAAATTCCCGGCATGCTGCACGACCAGATGTTGGATGAGATCGTCTGCCACAAGCTCGGCATCCTGGCGCGCGCGGCCGATCTTTCCGTGTGGAAGCAGTTGGTCGATGCGCTGGAACACCCACTGCACGAGGTCGATATCGCCTTCGTCGGCAAGTATGTGGACCTCACCGAATCCTACAAGTCGCTGTCCGAGGCCTTGACCCACGCCGGGATACACACCCGCAGCAAGGTCAATATCCATTACATCGATTCCGAGGCGCTGGAGCGCGACGGAAGTGCCGCCCTGACGCGGATGGATGCGATCCTGGTTCCCGGTGGCTTTGGCAAACGCGGCACCGAAGGCAAGATTGCCGCCATCCGCTATGCCCGTGAAATGAAGGTGCCCTATCTGGGTATCTGCCTGGGGATGCAACTGGCCGTGGTCGAGTATGCCCGCAACGTGGCCGGCATGCAGGGTGCCCATTCCACCGAATTCGATCCGGAAACGCCTTATCCGGTGATCGGCCTGATCATCGAATGGCAGACCGCCGATGGCCACTTCGAGCAGCGCACCGCGCAATCCGATCTGGGCGGCAGCATGCGCCTGGGCGGCCAGGCCTGTCTGCTGGAGTCCGGCTCGCTGGCGCGCGCGGTCTACGGTCGCGATCAGGTCGTCGAGCGCCACCGCCACCGCTACGAAGTCAACAACGCCTTGCGCTCCCGCCTGATCGAGGCCGGACTCGTGGTTTCAGGCCATGCGCCCGGCACCGATCTGTGCGAGATGGTGGAACTGCCGCGCGAGGTCCACCCCTGGTTCGTCGGCTGCCAGTTCCATCCCGAATTCACCTCCAACCCGCGCGAGGGGCATCCGCTGTTCACCGCGTTCGTGGAAGCGGCGCTGGCCGCTCGCAAGGAAAAATCAGCATGAAACTCTGCGGCTTCGAAGTCGGCCTGGATCATCCCCTGTTTCTAATCGCCGGTCCCTGTGTGATCGAATCGGAGCAGATGGCGTTGGATACTGCGGGTGCCCTCAAGGAAATCTGTGCCGAGGTTGGGATTAACTTTATCTACAAATCGTCCTTCGACAAGGCCAACCGTTCTTCCGGCAAGTCGTTTCGCGGTCTGGGGATGGACGAAGGCCTGCGCATCCTCGCCGAAGTGAAGAAACAGTTGGGCGTGCCGGTCGTCACCGATGTACATACCGAAGCGGAAATCGCGCCGGTGGCGGCGGTGGTGGACTTGTTGCAGACCCCGGCCTTTCTTTGCCGACAGACCGATTTCATCCAGGCCTGTGCGGCCTCGGGTAAGCCGGTGAACATCAAGAAAGGCCAGTTCCTGGCGCCAGGCGACATGAAACACGTGGTCGCCAAGGCGAAAGAGGCCATCCTGGCAAAAGCGGCCATCCTGGCAAAAGCGGCCATCCTGGCAAAAGCGGCCACCCAGGCAAAAGCGGCCGATAGCGACACCATTCTGGTTTGCGAACGCGGCGTCTCCTTCGGCTATAACACCCTGATTTCCGACATGCGTGGCCTGGCGATCCTGCGCGAGACCGGTTGCCCGGTGGTGTTCGACGCCACCCACTCAGTGCAGCAGCCCGGTGGCCAGGGTGATCGCTCCGGCGGTCAGCGCGAATTCGTGCCGGTTCTGGCCAGAGCAGCAGTCGCGGTCGGCGTGAGCGGCCTGTTCGCGGAGACACATCCAGACCCGGCCGCAGCCCTATCCGATGGCCCCAACGCCTGGCCGCTACATTTGATGAAAGAATTGCTGCATACCCTCAAGGATATCGATGCCTTGGTGAAACAGCGTGGCTTTATCGAAGCCCGCGTGTGATTGGCAGCCATCCGCTGCCTAATTGAGAAAAAGAGGAAATAAATTGAGCGCAATCGTTGATGTGATCGCCCGTGAAATTCTGGATTCTCGCGGCAACCCTACCGTAGAAGCCGATGTTCTCCTGGAAACCGGCGTGCTTGGCCGCGCCGCTGTGCCATCGGGTGCCTCCACCGGCAGCCGTGAAGCCATCGAGCTGCGTGATGGCGACAAATCCCGCTACCTCGGCAAGGGCGTATTGAATGCCGTCGAGAATGTGAACACCGAAATCGCTGAGGCCATCCTGGGGCTGGATGTCGAAGAACAGCATCTGATCGACCAGACCATGATCGACCTCGATGGCACCGACAACAAGGCCCGCCTCGGCGCCAACGCCATACTGGCCGTCTCCATGGCCTGTGCGCGTGCGGCAGCCGAGGAAGCCGGACTGCCGCTGTATCGCTATCTCGGTGGTGCAGGCCCCATGCACCTGCCGGTGCCGATGATGAATATCGTCAACGGCGGTGCCCACTCCAACAACAATGTCGATATCCAGGAATTCATGATCATCCCGGCCGGCATGAAGAGCTTCCACGAAGCCCTGCGTTGTGGTGCCGAGGTGTTCCACACCCTCAAGAAGATCCTCGACCGTGCGGGTCACCCCACCAGTGTTGGCGATGAGGGCGGTTTCGCCCCCAACTTCAAGTCCAACGAGGAAGCGCTCAAGGTCATCGTCGAAGCCATCTCCTCCGCCGGCTACACCCCAGGCTCGGACGTGCTGATCGGCCTCGACTGCGCCGCGTCCGAGTTCTACAAGGACGGCCGCTATGTGCTCCAGTCCGAGGGCCTGAAGCTGACTTCGTCCGAGTTCATCGACTACCTCTCCGCCTGGGTCGACAAGTATCCGATCATCAGCATCGAGGATGGCCTGGCGGAAGGCGATTGGGACGGATGGGAGCTGATGACCCGGCGGCTGGGCAAATCGATCCAGATCGTCGGCGACGACCTGTTCGTCACCAACCAGAAGATACTGCGTGAGGGCATCGCCAGGGGCGTGGCCAACTCCATCCTGATCAAGTTGAACCAGATCGGCACCCTGTCAGAAACCTTTGACGCCATCGAGACCGCCAAGCGCGCCGGCTACACTTCCGTGATTTCGCACCGCTCCGGGGAAACCGAGGACTCCTTCATCGCCGACCTGGCTGTAGCCAGCAATGCTTTGCAGATCAAGACGGGTTCCCTCTCGCGCGCGGACCGCATGGCCAAGTACAACCAGCTTCTGCGTATCGAGGAAGAACTCGCCGAGCGCGCGCGCTTCCCCGGGAAAGAAGCCTTCTACCAACTGAGATGAAATGCGAGGGCTGTCCTGGGCGTTGTTGATGCTGATCCTCCTGCTGCAATATCCGCTCTGGCTGGGCAAGGGGAGTTGGCCCAGGGTGTGGGATATGGAGCGGCAGGTTAACGCCCAGAAGACCGCCAACCTGGCCTTGGAGGCGCGCAATGTCCAGTTGGCAGCGGAGGCACAGGATCTGCATGGCGGTTATGATGCCCTCGAAGGCCGCGCCCGTTTCGAGTTGGGCATGGTGCGTGGCGACGAAGTCTTCATTCATGTAATCGAGTCCGAAGCAGGAAAATCGTCCGGCGACGCCGCCGTTTCGCCCCGTGAGGAGAGTAAGAGCAAATGATGACCACGTTGCAGCTCGTATTGGCCATCGTCGGCGTCGGTATGATCGGCGCCATCGTCATCTACAACCTGGTACAGGAACGGCGTTTCCGCAAAGAAGCGGACCGCCTGTTTTCGCACAAGCGCGATGACATTATGCTGGGTGAGGCGGTTCGTTCCGACCCCAGCCACCGTCCCGGCAAGACACGCATCCAGTTGACGGGGCAGGAAGCCCCCTCGGTGGAGTCCCAGCAGGCCGTCGAGAAGGCGGATGCGCCCCTGTGGGTGGGAAGGTCGGATGTGGACTTCTCCTTCCCCGAGTCGCATGTGACCGCGACGCGTGAAGTGGTTTCGGTCTCCGATTTGCGGTCGATGGGAAAAGAAGCGTTGGTGCCCGATCCCCTGCCGGCGGAATCCGACGAGGAGGAAGTGGGCTATCTGCCCCCGCCTGCCGCGGCCTTTCTCAAACCCACCGTGGCCGCGCATGCGCCTACTCCGCTCGCGAGCAGCGGCCTCGATGCGCAGACCGAGTACGTTGCCCGTCTCAAGTTTTCCACACCGGCTTTTACCTCCTATGTCGGCGTGCTGCAAAACCTGCGACGCATCGGCAAGCCGGTGCGGGC
Source organism: uncultured Pseudomonadota bacterium (assembly GCA_903883985.1). GTDB lineage: Bacteria > Pseudomonadota > Gammaproteobacteria > Burkholderiales > Thiobacillaceae > PFJX01. The sequence continues at coordinate 7,924 of CAISDD010000296.1, forward strand.
GTTTGGTCTGCGCGCCGAGGGCGACTGGGAAGTGCTCACAGCGAATCCTCGCAATGCCTACAGCCAGATGGAACTGGGGCTGCAACTTGCGGACAGGAGCGGCGCGCTTAGCCAGACTCAGCTCGACATCTTCTGCCGCACCCTTTATACCTTCGCCGCCGATGCCGGAGGCGCGGTGAGTTGTCCGGACAAGGAAGAAGCGCTGGAACGCGCACGCGACCTTGACCTGTTTTGCATGAACGTGGATGTGCTGATGGGTCTGAACGTGATCGCCTCCGACGCGCATCCCTTCTCCAGCGAAGCCATCCATACCCAGGCCGGTGCCGCCGGCCTCGTCCTGGAGCGCGAAGGGGTCTACCATGCACGCGACGCGGGTGGCCACACCCTGTTCACGCTGACCAACCAGGAGGAAGAGCCATTCCCGCCGGATGGTCGCGGGCTCACGACACATGGGGTGACCTTGTTGTTCGACGTGCCACGGGTGGCCAACGGCCTCAACGTGTTCGACCGGATGATCGAATTCGGCTTCAACCTGGCGGAACGCCTCTCCGGGCGTTTGGTGGACGACAACGGCCGCGCGGTCAGCAATGACAGCCTGAATCGCGACCGCAGCCGCCTGCAGGAGTTCTACGTCCGCATGGAAAAACGCGACATGCCGCCAGGAGGTGAGCGTGCACTGCGGCTGTTTGCATGAGGGGCCTGTGGTCAGTGGCCAGTGGCAAGAAGCTTGACATGAGCGTATTGCCCGAGCAGGCGGAACGTGTACGCGTCTTGCGCGACCGGATCGAGGACGCGAATTACCGCTACTTCGCCCTGGATGATCCCGACATTCCTGACGCCGAGTACGATCGCCTCTTGCGCGAATTGCAGGAACTGGAAGCTGCGTATCCCGAACTGTGCAGCGCCGACTCCCCTACGCAGCGCGTGGGGGCCGCGCCACTCAAGGCCTTTGCCCAGGTGGTTCATGCGCTTCCCATGCTTTCCCTGGGCAACGCGTTTACCCAGGGCGAAGTCGCGGCTTTCGACCGGCGAGTGCGCGTTGGCCTGGAGCGCGAGGGCGAGGTCGAATATGCCGTGGAGCCCAAGTTCGACGGCCTGGCCGTTACCCTACGCTATGAACAGGGGCGATTCGTGGGGGGGGCTACGCGCGGTGACGGCGCGACGGGAGAGGATGTGAGTGCGAACCTGCGCACCATCCGCGCCATCCCCTTACGCCTCGAAGCCGCCCCTCCTTTGCTGGAAGTGCGCGGCGAGGTGCTGATGTTGCGGCGCGACTTTGATAAGTTGAACGAACGTGCCCGTGAATGTGGCGAAAAGACTTTCGCCAATCCGCGCAATGCCGCTGCCGGCAGCCTGCGCCAACTTGATCCACGCATCAGCGCGCAGCGCCGTCTGCACTTCTTTACCTATGGAGTCGGTGCGGTTGATGGCATGGAACTGCC
>CAISDD010000297.1 GCA_903883985.1 uncultured Pseudomonadota bacterium
GAAAGTAATCGCGGACGCTTTTGATGTGCATTACACTACGGTGAGCCGGGCTGTGAGGGCTTATGAATCGAAGCAAGACCAAAAATAATGCGACTGCGCAAGACCTGACCCTGTGATTAGCTGCTGGCTTGGCGTTACGGACGACAAGGTCAGTAAGTGGCATGGGGGCACATCCTCACGGGGCACAATTCATGCCCCCAATTGTGACCCCATGTGCCCCCGGTTTTCAATGGAACCTATCGGAAGCTTTCGGAATAGAAAAAGCCCGCTAGGCTTTGTTCCTGGCGGGCTTTATGGATGCTGCTGGGAGTCTTCGGAACTAACTATGGTGCCCGGGACGGGAATCGAACCCGTATTCCATTGCTGGAGAGGGATTTTAAGTCCCTTGTGTCTACCAGTTTCACCACCCGGGCTTGACCGGTACGACTCGCAATGGGCGAGAGGCGGTCGAATCGAGCATCTGCTACGAGGGCATGGCACCCTGGCAGCTCGCCAGTTTCCCACGGGACGGCGACCGGCTGCAACGCGCAAATAGAACGGGGCGCCCGAAGACGCCCCGAAGCTGCTAGCTGCTGTGGATCAAAGGTTGTACGCCCGCTCGCCGTGGCTTGCGGTGTCCAGACCTTCGCGTTCCTGTTCTTCCGGTACACGTAGACCCATGGTCATGTCGAGCCCCTTGAAGATGACGAAGGCGACCACGCCGGACCAGACGAGGGCGGTGCCCACGGCCTGGGCCTGGATGATGAGCTGATCCATCATGACGGTGTCGGTCGGCACGTTCTTGATGTAGTCCATGATGCCGGTGCCGCCCATGGACCAGGGGTTGAAGATGCCGGTCAAGAGCGCACCCAGAATACCGCCGATGCCATGTACGCCGAACACATCCAGCGCGTCATCCACACCCAGCAACTTCTTCAGGCCAGACACGCCCCACAGGCAAACCAGGCCTGCCACCGCACCGATCAGCAAGGCGCCGCCCACGCCGACCCAACCGCAGGCCGGGGTGATCGCCACCAGGCCGGCTACCGCTCCGGAGGCCGCACCCAGCATCGAGGGCTTGCCCTTGAGCAGCCATTCGGCAAAGGTCCAGGTCAAGGCCGCAGCAGCGGTCGCGTTCAGGGTGTTGACGAAAGCCAGCGCCGCAGTGCCGCCCGCTTCCAGCGCGGAGCCAGCGTTGAAGCCGAACCAGCCTACCCACAGGAGCGATGCGCCTATCATGGTCATGGTCAGGCTGTGCGGGGTGTAGGCTTCGCGGCCGTGGCCGATGCGCTTGCCCACAACGATCGCACCCATCAGGGCCGCGATACCGGCATTGATGTGTACCACCGTGCCGCCGGCGAAGTCGAGTGCGCCCTTCTGGAACAGCCAGCCGCCCTTCGCGGTTTCAGTAGCCAGCGTGGCGGCATCCTTGATCGCGTCGGGGCCAGTCCAGAACCAGACCATATGCGCCATCGGCAGGTAGGAGAAGGTGAACCACAAGGCGGAGAACAGCAGGACTGCGGAGAACTTCATGCGTTCGGCGAAGGCGCCCACGGTCAGCGCCACGGTGATGGCGGCGAAGGTGGCCTGGAAGGCGACGAACACGAACTCCGGGA
>CAISDD010000298.1 GCA_903883985.1 uncultured Pseudomonadota bacterium
ATGATTATTATGATGAAAATATGATGGGTGTTAAACTTTGGCTAAGGTTTACCAGGCTCTTCTCCTGGCACCCTCACTCGGGCGCAACTTGGTAAACAGAGTACTTTTTTGGCATGTACTCACAAATGGTCCACAATCGCAACACTATGCCTATGGAGTTCACCATGCCCACTTCAACCCTGAAGGAAACCCGCCTCAACATCCGCTGCGACCTGCGTTCCAGGAAGTTGCTGGACCGTGCAGCGACCTATTCCCATGTGAGCGTGTCCGAATTCGTCCTCAGCCATGCCCTCGCCTCCGCAGAGCAGGTGGTACGGGAAAACGAGGCCATCACGCTCAAACCGGAGGATTTCCAGACGTTTCTGGCGGCGCTCGACGCGCCGGCGGAGCCAAATCCGGCACTGCAACGCGCTTTCCAGCGGCACGCCGAGCAGGCTCGCTGAATGCCCGGTTATCGCATTCGGCCACTTGACGCGGCCGTCGATAGCGCGGGCTTCAGTTGTGGGCACGAAACGCTGGATGCCTATATCCGCCGCTATGCCACCCAGGACATTCGACGCGATATGGCACGGGTGTTCGTGGCCAGTCCGGAAGACGAACCCGGCCGGATTGCTGGTTTTTATAGCCTAAGTGCCGGCAGCGTTCAGGCGACCGACCTGCCGGAAGCGCTTAGGCGCAAGCTGCCGCGTTATCCCGTCCCCGTCGCTCTACTGGGTCGCCTGGCCGTAGACCTGGCCTTCCAGCACAAGGGCCTGGGCTCCATTTTACTGGCCGATGCCTGCCAAAAAGTGGCACAGGCCAGTGCCATCCTGGCGGTGGCCGGCATCATCGTCGATGCCAAGGACGACTCCGCGGCACAGTTCTACCGTCATTTCGGGTTCGTGCCACTCCCGGGCGCTCCTGGCCGGTTGATGCTGTCCAGTCGGCAGTTCATCCAGAACCATTAGGATATGAGGGGATCGACGGCCAGGCCGAGCTTGGCGGCGATCTTCCGGTATCCGCCCAAATTAGGGTGAATCTCATTGAGCCAGTCATTCGAGTTACCCGTGTCATCCAGGCCTGCTGGGACCAAGGAGTTGCGGGTGTCAACCACATGCAAGTTCCGCAACGCGGTCGGCCCTGTGGCCAGGGACAGCAGTCGGTTAGCCATGACATCGATCAGCCGGTCAACGATCGGCTCACGAACGCCTTTTGCAATACCTCTCGACTCGAACGCAGGAAACAGCCATGGCCCAACGATACCGGCGAACAGGAAGCGAGCCAGTGCGTTGCGTGGCGTGGCGTAATCATAAGTATGGGTGACGATGGGAATGTCGACGTTAACGCACCCTTGTTCGTCCCGGATCGCGGCGATGGTGCGATACCCCTGCTCGACGTCATCCAGGACGCTGTTGAGGCTATCTGGGTCGATATAGTCGTCGGGGTTGGTGGACGTGAGGTCCGGGGTGGCGCGAAGCACTTCTTCTATCTTATCGATCAAATCGTTTCCGCCGCCGCTGAGGAGCAACAGGTCCCATTTGTATCCGTAGCGCGTGTCGTGCAGCATCTTCCCAAGATCCGGGTTCCCTGATAACGAAGACATGTTCACGATCGTGTCGCCCGGATAGGCCAGATTGAGGACGATACTGTATTTGCTCAGGGAAAGTTCGAAGAGCACGTTGGACGACGGAAGGGCGCCTATGGAAAACCAGGAATCCCCCTCGGCCAATATGCGGCGGTCGTAGCCGGGATCGTCCGGGTCCGCGCCAGATACCTG
>CAISDD010000299.1 GCA_903883985.1 uncultured Pseudomonadota bacterium
CGCTGCCCCCCGAGGGGGCGCCCAGCCCGCTTGGGGCGGCCCGGCGCTGGCTGACGCCCCCACGCTCACTGCGTTCGCTGCCCCCCGAGGGGGCGCCCAGCCCGCTTGGGGCGGCCCGGCGCTGGCTGACGCCCCCACGCTCACTGCGTTCGCTGCCCCCCGAGGGGGCGCCCAGCCCGCTTGGGGCGGCCCGGCGCTGGCTGGCTACTACTGTGTCGGCCTCACCGGCGGCGTAGGCTGCGGCAAGAGCACGGCCGCCGGAATGTTCGCCTCGCGCGGCGCATCAGTGGTGGACACCGATGCCCTCGCCCATGCCCTCACCTCCCCGGCGGGTGCGGCCCTGCCCGCCATCGCTGCCGCTTTCGGGCGGGAAATGATCGCCCAGGATGGCAGCCTGGATCGCGCCAGCATGCGTCGTCTCGTGTTCACCGACGTCGCCGCACGGCAGACCCTGGAGCGTATCCTGCATCCCCTGATCCGCGCCGAAGCGCTCCGCCAGGCCGCCGCCGCAACGCACGCGCCCTACGTCCTCCTGATTGTGCCCCTGCTGCTGGAAAATCTGGCCGATTATTGCCAGACGCTGGCGCGTATCGCCGTCGTGGATTGCGACGAGGGACAGCAGATCGAGCGCACCGCCAGCCGCCCCGGGGTCAGCCTCGAACAGGCACGGGCCATCCTGGCGGCGCAGAGTCCGCGCGCGGCGCGACTCGCAATCGCCGACGACCTAATCGAAAATAGCGGCGGCCTGGCCGAACTGAAAGCACGGGTAGGACAACTGCACACCTTCTATCTCGGTCACCCCGTGAATGACTAAAAAAAACCCAGTCGTTTCATTGCCATTGCGCTACGCAGGCCGCAAAATCGCCGCCAATTCAAGCCTTTGGCGCGCTTCCCTCATGCTCTTCCTAGGGGCTTTCCGGTGACGGTCTACGAATTCCCCCTCAATGAACGCATCCGTACCTGGCTGCGTCTGGAGGATCTATTCGACAAGACCCTGTATTTTGTACGCGGGGGCGATGCGCGCGCTCACCATGCCGCACTCCTGGCCGTGCTCGAACTTTGCGATGTGACCGTCAGAACCGAGTTGAAGAGCGAATTGATCCAGGAACTGGATCGTCAAAAAACCAGTCTGGAAGATCTACGCAGCAACCCGGCCGTAGACGGCACCCGCCTGGATGCGGTGCTTGCCCGCATCACCAACTCCCTCGCCGAGATGCATGCCATCAACGGCAAGATCGGCCAGCAAATCCGTGACAACGAATGGTTCTCTGGCATCAAGAGCCGTGCCGGCATTCCGGGCGGCACCTGTAGTTTCGACCTGCCCGCCTACCACTACTGGCTCAACCTGCCTACCGGCCAGCGCGACCGTGATCTGATGGAATGGCTGGCCCCCATACTGCCGCTAAAAAACGCTGTCGATGTGATCTTGCGACTGCTGCGCGACAGCGGCCATCGCAGCCGCCACACCGCCGCCCAGGGTCTGTTCCAGCTCATGCTCGGAGGACGCAGCGCGCAACTGCTGCGCCTGATGCTGGATACAGATTGCGCGCCGGAAGTCAGCGCCAACAAATACGCAGTCAACATCCGCTTCCTGATTCCCGACCGCGCGCAAAAACCCCGCTCCTGCGACCGCGACGTCGACTTCGAATTGACCTTCTGTAATCTGTAGACTGGTCATGCCCTACGCCGGCTACGACTTGTTGGCACAGCAAAGTCGGGCGGAAAAGCGGCTTTTCGCACCTGCCGCCGGATGTTAGTCATTCGGCGGATAACGCCGGCCCGGCTCATCCGCCCTACGCGGACTTCCCTGTAGCGCAGGCATCCTTGCCTGCGTCTTTTAAAACAGCCGGCTGGTAGCCGCAAGACAATTGATACCATAATTGCGACGCGATGCATCGAGAGCGGATATTCGTTGCTTCACAATGATCGGGATTTTGATCCGTTTTCTGCGCACCTGGGCCTGCTCGTCGCCTGAGATACCTA
>CAISDD010000300.1 GCA_903883985.1 uncultured Pseudomonadota bacterium
AAGCGTTTTCAGGTTGTTTACCCGGTGTTGCCGATGGATCTCCTGGGCATCTACATCCTGCTGCCGGAGTGACGTGCTACATTATTCTTACCATGTAAGAAAAGGAGTTCGCCATGCTGACTGTCACCGTTTCCGATAAAGGCCAGGTGGTCATTCCGGTGGAAATCCGTCGCCGTCTGGGCATCACCCCCGGCTGCCAACTCGATTTCAGCCTGGATGGTCATGTCATTCACGCCGAGGTGAAGCGCCAGGTTGCTCAGACCAATCCCGAAGAGGGCTTCGGCATGCTGGTTTGCAAGCGGCCGGGTACCCGCCGGCTTGCCGATTTCGATGTCGCCCTGGCCATGCGGGAAGCAGAAGGTGAGCGTGAAGATGATCGCTCTTGATACCAACATCCTGGCGCGCTTCTATGTAGATGACCCGGCCGACCCCGAGGCCGCCAAGCAACGCCCGATAGCCCGCCGCATCCTGAGCGAATCCCCCCAGGTGTTCGTGCCCTTGACGGTGATCCTCGAACTCGAATGGGTCTTGCGCGCTTTTTATGGTTTCGCCGCCGAGGATTTCGTTCGGGTGGTCAATCATCTGCTCGGCATGCCCAATGTCAGCGTCGAGGAATGGTCGCGCATCGCCGATGCCCTGGTCTGGCATGGCGAGGGGCTGGACTTTGCCGATGCCCTGCATCTGCTGGCCAGCAGCCATTGCACGGAATTCATGAGCTTCGATGACCGTCGTTTCGCGCGCCGCGCCAAACGCTTGGGCGTTACACCGGCCGTTGTTGTACCCGCCAGATAGACCGCGCCATGTCCTTACCCATCAACATCCATGACCTCCTGCAAGGCAAACCCGTCGAATGGGAACGCCTGGAATTCAAGGAAAGCTGGAACCCGGAAGCCGTTCTGCACACCCTCTGTGCCTTCGCCAATGACATCCACAACCTGGGCGGCGGTTACATCCTGATCGGCATCGCCGAGGACAATGGCCGGCCGGTTCTACCCCCGGTAGGCCTCGACCCCGCGCAAATCGACGCCATCCAGAAAGAGCTGCTGAATCTCGGTTTCAGTGCCATCTCGCCCTATTACCACCCTATCGCCGCACCTGTGGAAATTGACGGGCGGCAGGTGCTGGTGCTCTGGGCTTTAGGCGGATCGACGCGCCCTTACAAGGCCAGGGTCAGCCTGAGCAAGGACAGCAGGGATTACGCCTACTACATCCGCAAGCACTCCAGCACCATTCGCGCCAAAGGGCCGGATGAAACCGAACTGATGTCCCTGGCCGCCACCGTCCCCTTCGATGACCGCTTCAACCAGCAAGCCAAGGTGGAAGAGCTGTCACGCGAGCTGATGCAGGACTATCTGAATCAGGTGGGCAGCGATCTGGCCAAGCAGGCGCCAAACCTTTCTCTGGTCGAACTCGGTCGCCAGATGGGCGTCATCGGCGGGCCGGACGAAGCCCCTTTCCCCCTCAACGTCGGGTTGATGATGTTCAACCCGGAGCCATGGCGCTTTTTCCCGGTCATGCAGATCGACGTGGTGTGGTTCCCCAAGGAAGGGCCGGGCGGCAACAAGTTTTCCGAGAAAGTCTTCAAGGGACCGATTCCACGCATGACCCGTGACGCGCTGGACTACATCAAGCGTAATTTCATCAGCGAGACCGTCATCAAGCACCACGGACGGGCCGAATCCACGCGCGTGGAAAACTTTCCCTACGATGCCATCGAGGAAGTCGTCGTCAACGCCGTCTATCACCGGGGCTACGACACCCGCGAACCGGTCGAAGTCCGCATCTACCACGATGAATTGCTGGTACTCAGCTACCCAGGCCCGGACCGATCCGTGCGCCTGCAAAATCTCCAGGCTGGTCGAGCCAACCCCCGCCGCTACCGCAACCGCCGCATCGGTGAATTCCTCAAAGAGCTGGAATTCACCGAAGGCCGCTCCACGGGCATCCCGAAGATCATGGAAGCCATGGAGAAGAACGGCTCCCCGCCCGCCGAATTCGAGTTCGACGCAGACCACAGCTACTTCATGGTGCGGTTGCCGATCCACCCGGCGGCGCTGGAAGTTGCCGAATCGGCCGTGGGAAAAGAACCTGAACCTGGTCAAGTCGGCACCAAGTCCGCACTAAGTCGGCACCAAGTCGAAATGTTGCGTAAGTGCCTGACGGAAAGCGAAATTTCAGACCTGATGGCTATTGCTGGGCGCGCCGACCGCACCAAGTTCCGGAACCAGGTTCTTAACCCGATGCTCGCCCAAGGCCTGCTGGAGATGACCATTCCAGACAAGCCCACCAGCAGCAAGCAGCGCTATCGCACCACGGACAAGGGCAAGGCTCAGCTTGCCGCTTTGAGTGAGGCCGGCGCATGACCTACCCCAGCATCCGCATCGAAGGCGCCATCCTTTCTCCGGACATCCTCGAACGCCTCGACGATGCCCCCGGCCAGCGTCCCGCCGACTTCGGCCTGGACGGCGGCGGCAAGGTCAAGGACGAGATCGCTCGCGCCTGGGCCGATGCGCAAGACTACTGGCGCATCTTCCAGCGCAAGCTCGACACGCTCAAACCGGAAGCACCGGCCACCACTGAAACCCGCAACCTCTGGGTCACCCCCTTGCTGGGCCTGCTCGGCTACCAGCTCGAATACCAGGCCAAGGGCGTCGAACTCAACGGCAAGACCTACCCCATCTCCCACCGGGTGACCAATCGCGGCAACACTGATAGGACTACCAGCCAACCGACTAGGCCGCCAAAAGACGTCGGCCAAGTCTCTGGCTGCCCCATCCACATCATCGGCTATCGAGAGCCCGCCGGGCTGGACCGCAAGCCGGAGCGTACTCACATTGGCGCGCCGAGCATGTCCGCCCACGCCCTGGTGCAGGAATACCTCAACCTGCACGACGAGCTGTACGGCCTGGTCAGCAACGGCCGCATCCTGCGCCTGCTGCGCGACAGCTCCCGGCTCATCAAGCTGAGTTACCTGGAATTCGACCTCGACCGCATCTTCACCGACGGCCTGTTCGCCGATTTCGCGGTGCTCTACCGGCTGCTGCACGTCACCCGCCTGCCGGCCAGCGGCGCGGCGGAAAGCCTGATCGAGCGCTACCACCAGGATTCCCTCGACTCCGGCGCCCGCATCCGCGAGGGTCTGAGCAAGGCCGTGGAACAAGCCATCCGCGACTTCGCCAACGGCTTTCTCGCCCACCCGGCCAATGACAACCTGCGGCAATCCATCGCCGAGGGTCGCCTGCAACCGGATGCTTACTACCAGCACCTGCTGCGCCTCATCTACCGGCTGCTGTTCCTGCTGGTCATCGAAGAACGCGACCTCGTCTTCCCGCCATCGGCCACCAACCCGCAGCGCGACATCTACCGGCGTTACTACAGCCTGGACCGCCTGCGCCGGCTCTCGGAAAAACGCCACCTCGCCGACAAGCGCCACCACGACCTCTGGCTGGCCCTGCTCGCCAACTTCCGCCTGTTCGAAGCCCATGGCCCTGGCCACAAGCTCGGTCTCGCGCCGCTGGCCGGCGACCTGTTCAGTCCGGCCGCCATCGGCCCCCTGGCCGGCTGCATGTTGGGTAACGACGTCCTGCTCGGCTGCCTGCGCGCCCTGGGCCTCTACCAACATCCCGGAAATGGGAAAATGAGCGGCCAGACCATTCGCGTCAACTACTCCGCCCTCAACGTCGAGGAATTCGGCTCGGTCTATGAAGGCTTGCTGGAATACCAGCCGGTGTTCCTGACTTTCTCCCCTCCCCCTCCGGGGGAGGGGCCGGGGGAGAGGGAACAACGCCTACGCACCCAAAAACCTGAATTCACCTTCGCCCAAGGCGACCAGCGCGCCGCCACCGGTTCCCACTACACCCCGGACGACCTGGTCCAACCCCTCATCAAGCATTCCCTCGACTATCTGATCACCGACAAGCTCAAGGACGCCAACCCGGAAAAAGCCCTGCTCGACCTGCGCGTCGCTGACATCGCCTGCGGCTCCGGCCACATCTTGCTTGCCGCCGCCCGCCGCATCGCCACCGAACTCGCCATCGTCCGCACCGGCGAGGAACAGCCCTCACCCTCGGCCTTCCGCGCCGCCATTCGCGACGTCATCCGCCACTGCATCTACGGCGTCGACCTGAACCCGCTCGCCGTCGAACTCTGCAAGGTCGCCCTCTGGCTGGAAGCCCACAACCCCGGCGAGCCGCTCAACTTCCTCGACCATCACATCAAGTGCGGCAACGCCATCGTCGGCTTTGCCCGGCGAGAAGAAGCTGAACGCGGCGTGCCCGACGAAGCCTTCGCCAGCCAGCCATGTGACGACAAGGAAACTGCCGCCCTGCTGAGAAAGCGCAACAAGCAGGAACGCCGCAACCACGAGACTGGCCAACTCCCGCTTAGCCCCGCCTTACAGAAACAACTCGACGACATCCTGCGCGGCTGGCGCGATCTCGCCACCCTGCCGGAACACACCCCCGACCAGATCGAAGCCAAGAAGGCCCGCTACCTCGCCTTCAGCCAGAGCCAGGACGCCTGGTTCCTGAACCAGATCGCCGCCATCCCCATCGCCCAGTTCTACCTGCCCAAGGCGCCGGAGAACCTACAGAAATTCATCACCGACGCCGGCTACCGGCGCTACTGGCAAGGCGAAATGAGCCCGCAAGGCCAGGCCACTGCCGAAGCCTGGGCAATGGCGGAGCGCAAGCGCTTCTTCCACTGGTTTCTGGAGTTTCCAGAGATCATCGGGCGGGGTGGGTTTGACTGCATTCTGGGGAATCCGCCGTATCTGGGTGGAACAAACCTTAGCGGCACCTACGGCCATCCCTTCTGCGGTTACGTGAAATGGGAGTTCGCTCCCACAGGTCTCAGCGACCTGGTGACGTACTTCGTGCGCCGAATCTACGGTCTTTTACGGCCTGGAGGCTTCACCGCCTTCATCACCACCAACTCCATCAAGGATGGCGACATTCGCAAAGACGGACTGGAACAGGTACTGGCTCAGGACGGCCTGATCAACATGGCGGTACGTGGCATCAAGTGGCCTGGAAGGGCCAATCTCGTGGTGTCGTTGGTCGCGCTGCACAAGGGCGAATGGCGCGGTAAGCGAGTATTGGATGGCAAGGAAGTGACTGTCATAAACGCCTTCTTCGAGGACAACGATGATGATTCCGAGCCAAAGGAGCTTCGCGAGAATCTTGGAACGATGCTTGAAGGGTCGAAAAACCGTGGCAAAGCGTTCTTCATCTCACACGAGAAGGCGAAGGAGCTCATTTCCGCAAACACGAAAAATGCGGAAGTTGTGATTCCAATCCTCAGTGGCAGTGACATAACAGACACCCCAGACCAAGCGCCGCAGAGGTGCGCATTATTTTTCTCGGACTGGGATGAACTCAGATCGAAGGAATATGCGCTTCCGTTTGAACTGCTTCAGCATGAGCTTGGGTCCGAAAGGGCAGATATGGCTGATGAGCGGCTCAGCCAACGGTGGTGGCTATTTGAAAGGGCACGTGTTGATCTATTCCGAAACTTCAAACAATTGACTCTATGTTTTGCGGCATGTGACACCACAATATATCTGAGCTTCGTTGTTCGACCTACAGATCATCTGTTTACCCAAGGTGCAAAGGTCTTCACCACCGACCGCTGGGACCTCTACGCCGTCGTCCAATCCACCCTGCACGAAGTCTGGGCGCGCAAATACAGCGGCGCATTAAAACAAGATCTGCGCTATTCGCCCTCGAAGTGCTTTGACACCTTCCCCTTCCACAAAGGCCTCTGGCAAACCCCCAACCCCGCCCTGGCCGACCTCGGCGCCGCGTACCACGACCACCGTCGCGTGCTGATGAAGCAACTCTGGCTCGGCCTCACCGATATCTACAACCTGTTCCACACCCGCGACCTCACCCCCGCCCACGTCGCCAAGGTCAGCAAGAAAGCCATTGAAGAAGCCGAACCCGGCTACCAGGGCATCCTCGAACTGCGCCGCCTCCACCGCCAACTCGACGAAGCCATCCGCGACGCC
>CAISDD010000301.1 GCA_903883985.1 uncultured Pseudomonadota bacterium
AAAGTCCTGGCCGTGTTTCTCCAGCCTCATCTCGGAAGCGATGTCGAGCAGGCCGAAAAACCCGAAGGTGCTGTTGACGCCGATGCGCAATACGTCGGAGGCGGAATCACGCAGCTTGAATTGGAGGAGATCGTTGGTCAGTTCGGTGACATCGTCCAGGTTGGAAAAAAAGTTACGTACACCCATCTGAGCAAATTCAGGCATCACTTTCTTATAGCCGGTCGCCACGGGTTTCAGCACGACCCGATCCAGACCTTCATTGAAACTATGGATGGAGCGGTTCATCGGTTCCAGCGGATCGCGCGGGTCACCGTTGCTCGCACAGCCGACCAGAGCCAGAAGTACCACGAGCAGGATAGGGTAGATTTTCATGAAATGCGTCAGTGCGTTTTTGGCCAGGATGGCGGCAGGCGGACAGTCTACTTGAGCACGGCGACCAGCGAAAACCCGTCTCCGGACGAATTCCAGGTTGACCCTGTCCGTCGGCCGCGGGGAGAATGCGAGATGTGTTCTACTCTCTCGTGAAGGTTGCTGCATGGAAAACCCTGAAGCCAGTACGGAACTCTCCAAGGAACGGCAAATTATGCGCGCGATGCGCAAGACGCTGACATCGATCGTGCGCGACACCGCACCCCGAGACGGCAATGCCAGCCCCTTGCGCACGGACACGGTGGAAAATATCCGCATGTGCCTGGGCCTGATCTCGGCACGCGAGGCGGAACTGGCTGAAGCGCTCGGCCTGGTGCGCAACGAGCGCCCCCACTACAGCGATGAAGTGCAATCTACTCAGACGATGCAGTTCATGGCGCAGGGCCAAAAGCTGAACTGATGGCCACAGCGATTCCCGCACCTTCGAGTCGTTCATCGAGTTGTTCATCGAGTCGTTCTTTATGCGGCCCGGACGCCCTCTCCGAGCCGGGGGCGCTGCAATTCATGGAGGCAGAGTCGTCCCCGGCCCGTGCGTGCTATGTCGTGATTTTTTCGCCGCAGCGCAGACGCCAGCGTTTTCCCGAGGGCTGTGTCAGCATCCAGGCCTCCGAGGATGCTGCTCGGGCAGCCGCCAGACCAGTACAGGGCTACCACGCAGCCGTCGCATCCGGACCTTCCCGCTCCTCCGAGGGCTTTCGACTCTACTACCTGATCCGCTGGCTGGACTGAAGCCACAGCAAACCGCTGCGCAGGGTCGCTACCCAGATTGCATCAAAAGCGCCTGTGTCATAATCAACCCGCTTGTGATTCAAACGCGAGGAGATCTCATGTATCGCTACTTGCTTCCCCTGTTGCTGGGGATACTGCTGTCGGGCTGCGCCAGCAAACCGCTTTACCCGCCCGCGCCGGCGAGGGCCGAGGGCGCCTCCGACTGGACCTATCTGCTAGGTCCCGGGGATTCCGTCAACGTCTTCGTGTGGGGCAATCCGGAAGTATCCGGCTCCTTCGCGATCCGCCCCGATGGCAAGATGACCATGAGCCTGGTCGAAGATCTTCCCGCCACCGGGAAAACACCGACTCAGTTGGCACGCGAGATCG
>CAISDD010000302.1 GCA_903883985.1 uncultured Pseudomonadota bacterium
CATGGCAGGTTGGGTGGAAGCAGTGGACATTGAGAAACTCGAGTAAAACCGTGTCGCCACGGCGGGTTCAGTGAAAAACCGAAATCGCTTTCGGGTGGGGAACTACGTGGCGTCTTAATCCATGCCCTCCCGGTACCACCGCAATACCCGCGCCACCGCTTGTGCGATGGTCAGACTCGTGGTGTCGAGCAAGGCGGCATCCGCCAACTGCTGCAAGGGCGCCGCGACTCGGGCAGCATCGCGTGCATCCCGGTCCATCAAGTCCTGCAACAGCTCGCTGAGATTAGCATCGAAGCCTTTTTCAATCAACTGCTTATAGCGCCTTTTGGCACGCTCTTCGGCGCTTGCGGTGAGATAGACCTTCAGGGTCGCATCCGGAAAAACCACGGAGCCCATGTCGCGACCATCGCTCACCAGACCGGGGAGGTGGCGGAATGCGCGTTGACGTTCCAGCAGGGCCGCGCGCAGTGCCGGCCGCGCCGCGATGCGTGACGCCGCGCGGCCGGCCTCCTCGGTACGGATCACATCGCCGACGGCCACGCCGTTCAAATACACCTCAACGCCGTCGAAACGCAGTTCGATCCGCCGCGCCAACCCTACCAGGCCCGCTTCGTCCTCCAGCGCGACCCCAGCCTGATGCGCGGCATGCGCTGCGGCGCGGTAGATGGCGCCGCTGTCGAGATAATGGAAGCCCAGCTCACGCGCGACCAGGGCGGCCACCGTGCCCTTGCCGGAAGCGGAAGGGCCGTCGATGGCGATGACGGGGGGAAGGCTCGATTCGATATTTCCGGCTGACATGGGACGTTCTCTCGTTGGATATAAAACCAGTATCTCGGCGGTCGATTTTGCCGGTCTGCCGCCACTAAGTAAGCTGTCGAAACCAATTTGGCTTACCACCGGGCTCCCTCCTACCCTCTCCCGAAGGGAGAGGGTTCCACCCCCTTCCCCATCCGGGGGAAGGGCCGGGGATGAGGGCCTGCGCCGGCAGCTTAATGAAGGCATTATGACCATCCAGAATGTCGACGACATGCCTGCCCACCAAAACACGGCGAGTACTCTGCGAATTCACATTTGGGAGGTCGGACACCACCGTGATGCCACGCACCACGAATCCACTGCCCGTGAATTTCAAGTACAATGCCGTCCCTTCCAGGTTCGCCCGAGGATGTTGACCACCGCGTTGGCAACCGCCCCGGCCAGCTCGGTCGTTTTTTTTCTCACCTTGCCCTACCCCGGACGCACGGGGATGGCCATAGTCCAGAAGGAGTTTCAATGCGCCACTACGAAATCGTATTCATCGTCCATCCCGACCAGAGCGAGCAGGTTCCCGCCATGGTAGAGCGCTACAAAGCCATCATCGCTGCTAAGGGTGGCCAAATCCATCGCATGGAAGACTGGGGTCGCCGTTGTCCAATTCGCCACATATGCGCGAGGCGGGGCCGCCAGTAGATAGCAGAATCTCGAATTCCTCTGCGGATTGCTGTTCGAGATGGTTCGCCGTCGGTTCATACCATCCAGTGCGAACTTGCACGCTTAGCGCGTCTTCCTGTATGCGTTGTTCCGCCTCTTCGCGGCTCGTGCATTCGCCCGCTTCAGCTTCTAACTCGGCAAATTCTTCGGCGTTATCCTCCGGTAAGTCTCCCTCTTCGGCATCAAGCAGCCGCTGCTTCTCTTCCCTCAGTTCCTCAAGCCGGTCATAGTCGCACTCAAGCGCCGCGACCATTTCAACGATGCTGGCGGCCGCGCTTGCGCCGATGTCCTTAAGGCTTTCTTCTTTGGTGCTCATGCTAAATACTCCAATATTTGACCGCTTGTGTGAATACGAGTCCCTGGGGCGATGCCTTGCGGCTCCCAGTAGCAAACGCGATGCACTAAGCCATCAGGCGCAATGCATTGAATTTGCGACCCTCCGCGCGAAGTTTGACCTAGCAAGTACAGTTCGCCGCTTATCTTTACGTAGCGCGCGACTTGTCGCGGTTGCTGTATGTGCCCGCATTGCTCACAGATAACGGGCGCTACCTGAGAATTGCTAACAACGAATTTGGTCATGGCTCAAAACCCCCAAAAACAAATCGCCATAATGACGATACCGAACGCCACGGCCATAGCCGCCAGCGCAAGGTATACGCCGATAACGCACAATGTTTGCACGCTCATTTCCAGCCCTTCCCTAGCTTCAAACAGCGTTTGCATGTCACCTGATCCCATATGCCGGTCACATCCAAGCGTGACTCTGTATCC
>CAISDD010000303.1 GCA_903883985.1 uncultured Pseudomonadota bacterium
AGGGTATCAGACATTGTGATCTCTTCGTGGAGTGGCGGCATTGGTAGGATGCGCCCACGGCATCTCTGCCTACAGTAACCTACTTCACCTTACAAAGCTAGACATCCCTTTACAAGGTGCTATTATTTCTCTGGTAAGTGATGCTGCGAAACAGATTTGGTTTGCCACCGGGCCCCTCACCCTGCCCTCTCCCGAAGGGAGAGGGTTCCACCCCCTTCCCCCTCCGGGGGAAGGGCCGGGGTTGATGGCCTGCGCCGGCAGCTTAATGAAGGCAAAATGAGTTACGCGACATTACTTAGTCCTGCGTGGATGTCGAATCGAACGTTGTGAACCGGGTGGATAAGCATGTCAGACAATTTGGGACGTTGGATGCAGTCCGAGGCGCGTGTCGCCATCGTGGGTTTGAGCTAGATGGGGGGGCGTTAGCCACCGATCTCCAGGTTTCCAGCAGGATCTGTAGGCACGGCGGGTTCCAGGCAACTTCTGGCCCAGGGGAGTCCTCGTCTGTCTTTCCGCAGACCAAACCAGCCCGCCACACAAAGCAGCTACCTAACCTGTGCAGGCAAGATATGTTATACGTTGTAACTTACCACTAACAGAAATTGCAAGTTTGTCGTTTTTGCTGTTCCGTTAACTCACCACGGAATGCCAACTCACTTTCAAAGGCTACTCCATGCTTCCTGGTCATCGCTTGCCCCGCCATCTCCGTGTTCGCTTTCTGGTTCTTAGCTGCGGCCTCCTGCTCGGAGGCTGCGCCGTGGCGCCCAAACCGTTCACCGGCGAGGAACTGGCTGCGATAAACCGGGCCGACCGGGCCGAGGCGCAGCGCGGCATGCCTGCCATCAATGGCGCCCTCAGCCTGGACGAGGCTCTGGCCCGTGCCCTCAAGTTCAACCTGGAACACCGCACCCGCATCCTGGAACAGGCCCAGGCCGTCGGCCAGTTGGACGCAAGCCGCTATGACATGCTGCCGAAACTCCTGGCCAATGCTGGCTATACCTGGCGCGACCTGGAAAATACGCGCAGCGCCACCGATTCTGTGACCGGCCTGCCCTCGCTGGCCAATCCCTACATCTCCTCCGCCCGTTCCCACTCCACTTGGGACATGGGCCTGAGCTGGAACGTGCTGGACTTCGGCGCCAGCTACTACACTGCCAAGCAGAACGCGGACCGGGTTCTCATCGCCCAGGAGCGACGCCGCCGTGCCATGCACAACCTGATCCAGAACGTGCGTAGGGTCTACTGGCGCGCCCTGGCCGCAGAAAAACTGGGTGAGCAGGTACGTGTCACCATCGAGCAGGCCGAGGCAGCGCTGGGTGATTCACG
This sequence comes from uncultured Pseudomonadota bacterium, assembly GCA_903883985.1. GTDB lineage: Bacteria > Pseudomonadota > Gammaproteobacteria > Burkholderiales > Thiobacillaceae > PFJX01. The sequence continues at coordinate 1,327 of CAISDD010000303.1, forward strand.
CAAGATTTCCGGCGAACTAATCAAGTCCCCAGGTGACGCCCTGCGCTACCAGCGCAACCTACTGGAAAACCTGCGGCTGCTGGAAAGCGTGGACCGAGAACTGGCCAGTGCCCGTATCGAGCTGGCCAGTTTGATCGGCGCCGATCCCGGTAGCCGCATCCCGCTCCAGGAACCGGAAGCGGCCAATCCCATGCCCCTGGACTTGAAGATTGAGCGCATGGAAGAGATTGCCCTCACTCACAACGCCGACCTGCGCGAGTCGTTCTACAGCGCCCGCATCGCGGCTGCGGAGACCCGCAAGTCCTTGCTCAGGTTGCTGCCCGGCATCAGCTTCGACTATGCCTACCGTCACGACGACGATAAGTACGTGATCAACCAGCAATGGCAGGATGCCGGCGTCCGGGTCAGCTTCAACCTGTTCAACCTGCTATCCGGCCCAGCCGCGATGAAGGCCGCCGAGATGGGCGTGAAGGTGGCGGAAACCCGGCGCATGGCGCTGCAGATGGCCGTGGTGACCCAGGTTCACCTAGCCAGCTACCAGTATGACGACGCACTCAAGCAGTACCAGCGCTCCGATGAAATCTGGGCCGTGGACAACCGCCTTGCCCAGATCGCACTGAGCCAGGAAAAAAGCCAGACCGCCAGCAGCCTCGACCGCATCGCCGCTAACGTCACCTACATCTTGAGCTCGGTGCGGCGCTACCACGCCATGGCCAATGTGCACGAGGCCGCGAGCCGGGTCCAGGCCACCCTGGGTCTGGAACCCGAGATCGGCAGTCTGGACGAAACCGACCTGCCCACTCTGCAGAAGCAGATCGGCCTGTCGCTGCAGCATTGGACGAAATTGACCGTTCCTGCCGATCAGGTCGCCGCCCATGCCCCCGTCGCTACCCCGCCACGCCAGGACGACGTGGTTGCCTGGTTCCAGCCCAGTCTGAGATTGGCTCCCAGCCTGGCACCGGTTCATGTCAGTCGGGAGGAAGGCCGCTGATGCTCCGGGCCTTTCTGCTCGTCCTTCTCGCCGGTCTGGCTGGTCCTGCGGTGGCGGAATCCTATGCCCTGGACCGTATGGAAATGCGCGCCCAGCTATCGCCTCAGCGCTACACCACCCTATCCGCGGAAATGGGGGCGAAAATCAGCCGCATCGCGGTCAGGGAGGGCGAGCGCTTCAATGCTGGCCAGATACTGATCCAGTTCGACTGCACGCTGCAATCCGCGCAACTGGACAAGGCGAAGGCCCAGCTCGCCGGCGCCGAGAACAGCTTTACCGGCAACCAGCGCCTGGCCGCCCTCAACGCCGTGGGCCAGGTGGAACTGAAGAACAGCGAGGCCGAGGTGATGAAGGCCCGCGCCGACGTGGCCTATCTCCAGGCCACCCTGGACAAGTGCAGCATCCTCGCCCCCTTCGACGGTCGCGCCTCGGAACAGAAGGCACGCGAGCAGCAGTTCGTGCAGCCCGGCCAGGCCCTGCTCGACATCCTCGATGACTCCCGCCTGGAACTGGATTTCATCGTGCCCTCGCGCTGGCTCACCTGGCTGAAACCCGGCCACGCCTTCCGCGTGCGCATCGACGAGACCGGTCGCGACTACCCGGCCCGGCTGGTGCGCACAGCCGCCCGTGCCGATCCGGTTAGCCAGTCCATCAAGGCCGTGGCCATCATCGACGGCACCTACCCCGAACTCCTCGCCGGCATGAGTGGCCACATCCTGCTCTCCCCGCGTAAATCCAAGTAACCCGTTTTCCTATCAGTATCACACGGAGCCTTTCATGCCCGCCCCTGCCGCCCGTCGCCGCCTGAATCGTGCCGCCCCGCAACCCATGCGTCTGGAACAACGCCTGATGTTCGACGGCGCCGCGGTAGACACTACTTCCGCCGTCGTCCAGGATGCGGCCCATGCCGGAGCGGATGCCGCGACCAAGGCACTGATTCCTGTCGTGCCGCCCGCGTTGGAAGTGCGCTCGGCGGATCCGTCCCAGGACAACGGCCATAAGGAAGTGGTGTTTGTCGATACCGCCATCGCCAATTACAAGACTTTGGAAGCCGGCATCCGCGCCGGCGTGGGCATCGTCGAGATCAGTGGCGACGGACTCGCCCAGATGGCGCAATGGGCGGGCAGCCATGCCGGTTACGACGCCATCCACGTTCTCAGCCATGGCAACGAGGCGACCCTGCACCTGGGCACAGATATCCTGACGGATGCCGCCCTGGCGACACCGGTCGTCCAGGCCGAACTGGCCGAACTTGGCCACGCGCTGAAAGCCGGCGGTGACCTGCTGCTCTACGGTTGTGACGTGGCGGCGGGAGCGGATGGCCAGCGTTTTATCGCCGATCTGGCGGCGGACACCGGGGCGGACGTGGCGGCTTCCACGGACGCCACGGGCGCCGCGGCCCTGGGGGGCAACTGGGTGCTGGAAGCCGCCACCGGCACCATCGACAACGGACTGGCAATCAGCAGCACAGCCGCCAGCGACTTCAATGGCATTTTGGCCCCCGGCACCATAGGTACGGTTGCCATCAGTTCGATCACCGCCGGATCCGCCATCACGGTGACGGTCACGGATTCTGACCTGAACACCAACCAAGCCACGGTTCAAACCACTACCGTCACCCTGAACAACCAGCGCACCAACGAAACGGAGACGCTGACGCTGACCGAAACCGGAGTGAATACGGGGATTTTCAGCGGAACGATCAACACCACCAAAAGTAACATCAGCGGCTTGACCACGGGCAACATCAATCTCATCAGCGGGGATACGATTCTCGCCCAATACACGGACGCCAGCCCCGTCGGCACAAGAACAGCGACGGCCGTGGTGCCCCAGACCATCGTGGTCACCACCGGCACCAACGTGGACACGCTGGCCGCCACCACCGGCCTGGTGGGGGCCGGCAAGCTCATTACCCTTGATCCCGTCACCCTGACCATGGGCACCACCAGCAACACCATGGTCATCAAGGCCTACGACGTGGATTACGGCATGAAGGACGGATCCGGCAACGCCTATGCCACCGGCAATGCCGCCTCCGAGTGGGATGGGGTCTACATCAAGCTGAGCACCGCCACTGACACGGCGGCAAGCTGGAAGTTTGTGGGCTTTCTCAACGGCTTCAACAACACCTGGAACACCACCACTTTTGACATCACCAGCCAGTTGACGGCCCTGGGCACGACCGCCGGCAGCAGCGCAAGCTACAACATCCGGGTAGTGCCGGACGACAACGGCACCCAGACCCAGGCCAACAATGCGGGGCGCTGGGTCGTCGGCGTGGCATGGGCCCAGTTCCTGATCGACGGGGGCGATACCTCCGCCCGCACAGCCTCCATGGTTTCCAACCCGACAGAAACCAACGCGGCGGTGTCCGCAGCGGTGACTGCTTCCACCACCGCCACCTATACGGTCCAGTTCAACCTCATCGACACCACCGGCCATTACGTGGCGGCCTACAGCCAGACTACCCCCCTGACCGCCGGGGTGCAAACCGCCATTTCCGGCTCCCTGCTGGGCAACACCACCCTGTATCCCAGCAGCGCCTTTTCCAACGTGCCCTCCGGTACCTACACCCTCCAAGTGAACCTGCTGGACGGCAACGGTATTATCCAGGACACGAAGAGCGTCACAGAAACCATCACAGCGAGCAGTGGCAGTGGCAGTGGCGGCGGAGGCAGCACAAGTACCTTACTCAGCAGCAGCAAGAGCAGCAACCAGTACACGGCCATCGTCAGCAACACCTCGTGGACCGGCACCACGACCTCTGATACGCAGCACCTCGCGACTGCGGACACAACGCCGACCATTACCGGCTATGTTTATGCCAGTTCCAGCGGTAGCTCGGCGCGAACGGTCGATGTTTTTGCCGACGGTGCATTTGTCGGCTACGCCACCAGCTTGACGGCATACGACAGCACCTATCACGGCTATGCCTGGACCTATACCTTAGTCACGCCCTTGACCATCGGAACCCATGTTTTCACGGCGTCAAGGGGCACCACGGGTGGTAGCACCACCGGCTATGTTCTCAGCAGCTCATACTCTCTCGTCATCGACGGACCCACCAAGCCCACCATCACGGGCCTGACCGCGTGGTCGGGTTCGACGACGGCCGACAATCTTCATACCTTCACCACCGGCAACCCTGCACCGACTCTTTCCGGCACCGCCACCCCCTTGGTTACGCTCTACGTCTATGACGGCGCTGTGCTCTTGGGTGCCACCTCGGCCAGTAGCACCGGCACCTGGCAATTTTCCGAGCCGGCCAACGCCCTGCTGTCCAATGGCCCCCACAGCATCACGGTGAAGGATGTCACCAACTCGGGTTACTCGAGCAACACGTCCAATGTCTATAGCCTTGCCATTGACTCTACCGCGCCGACCCTGTCCGTCTCCGGCATCCATATCTCCAACGACACCGGTTCCAGTGCCAGCGATTTCGTCACCGCCGCCCAACAGCAGAACATCACAGCAACGCTGAGTGGTGCCCTAACCGGCAGCCAGCAGCTATTGGCGAGTCTGGACGGCGGCCTCACCTGGACCAACATCACCAGCTCCGTATCCGGCACGTCGGTCAATTGGACCAGCCAGCTCCTGCGCAGCGGCTACGCCGACCCGACCCAATACGTACCCTGGGCCATTCAGTTCAAGGTCAGCGATGGCGGTGGAACGCCTCAATTCGGTCCAGTGGCCACCCAGGACTATCGTTTCATCGGCAGCATGGCGGATCCGGTCATCATCAGCACCGGCTGGGTGACTGCCAGCACGCCGGAACTATTCGGCACGGCGGACCCCAACTCCATTGTCACCGTCAAAAATGGCAACACTGTGCTCGGCACCGCGACGCCGGACAGTCAGGGTAACTGGAATTTTACCCTGGCATCTCCCCTGGCCAACGGCAGTTATACGCTGACGGCTACCAGCGCCGACCCATACTCCGGTGCTACTTCTGTCCATGCCGCCTCGATCAGCCTGACCATAGATTCCACGCTACCCGTGATCACGGGTATCCACATAGGCAGCGACACGGGAAGCGGCACCACGGACTTCATTACCAAAACCGCCAGCCAGACCGTCACCGCCACCCTCTCCGCAGCCCTGATCGGCAATCAGGCGCTCTATGGCTCCGTAGACGGCGGCGTTACCTGGCTGGACGTGCTGGCCACCAGCGGCACCATCACGGGAAGTGGAGCGACGAAAACCATTACCTGGACCGGCCGTACCCTCTCTGGCACCAGCAGCATCGAATTTCAGGCACGGAACACTTCCACCGGTTCTTATGGCGCGACCGATATCCAGAGCTACATGCTCGACGCAACGGCCCCGATTCTGCTCACTTCGACAGGTGGAGCCACCTATAGTGCCACGGACGCCACCGTCGTCCTCTCCTTCAGCGAATCCGGATCTGGCCTGGATGCCGGTTTTGCACCTAGCACATCGGATTTCTCGGTTGCCACCAGCAGCGGCAGCAACTCAGTGAGCAGCGTTACCATGGATACGGTAAACAATACCGTTACCCTGACGCTGGGAGGCTCGGGAACCGTGAACGGAGTGACCTACAGCGGCACCAGTTTGCGGGATGTGGCCGGCAACGCGGTAGCTACGTTTAGCAACCGTGCGGTAGTCGCCATCGACTCCATTACCAATCCACCCGGCACACCCACGCTGTCACTTCCGGCCGCCTCCGACACCGGCACGATCACCTCTGACCTGAAAACCTATGATGACACACCGACCGTCCGTGTAACGCTCTCCTCAGCGACCGCCGGAGACGTTGTGGACGTCTATTCCGGCGGCCTCCTGGTCGGCGAGCTTGTTCTGCTATCGGCCGACATCACGGCCGGGCACGTAGACGTGACCCTCCTCAGCCTGGGTAGCGACGGCAGCAAGACCCTCACCGCTACCGAAACCAACGCCGCGGGCCTGGTATCAACGGCATCGAACGCGCTTGCCGTCATCCTGGACCGCACCGCGCCCACCCTCAACACGGCGGCTGTCAACGGCAGCACCCTGGTTATATACCTGAACGAACTCGGCACCGGCATCAACAGCACGACGCCGGCCACAACCGATTTCACAGTCACGAAGAACGGGGCCACGACCGACGCTGTGACGAACGTCGTTGTGGATACTGTTGCCCAGACCGTGACCCTGACTTTGACGTCCGCCATCAGCAGCGCCGACACCGTGACTGTCTCGTATACCGGCGGCAGCAACAAGCTCCAGGACGTAGCCGGCAACTTCTTCGCCAATCTTTCCGGCCAATCGGTAATCAATAACAGTCCCGACCTCACCGCCCCGGCAGCGCCAACCCTGACCCTGAATGCGTCCTCAGACTCCGGCACCATGAACAGCGACGCCAAGACCAACGTAGACACCCCCTCCGTCAGGGTGACCCTGAACGGCAGCGGCGCCTATGCGCCGGTAGTGGGCGACACCGTCAACGTGTACCTCGGCGGCAGCACGCTGGTCGGCACCACCCGCATCACCAGTACCGACTTCAACAACCACTATGTGGACATCACCACCTCTACCCTGGGTAGCGACGGCACAAAGGCCCTGACCGCCACGGTCACGGATGCGGCGAACAATCCCTCACTGACAGGCAGCCTCGCCGTCCTGCTCGACAAGACCGCCCCGGCCATTGCCAGTGCCACCACGGATGGCAGTACCCTGGTCCTGACCTATACGGAGAGTGGCTCCGGTTCCGGATTCGCAAGCAGCACCCCTGACAAGAGCACCTTTACGGTACTGGACGGCAGCACCTCCATCAGCGTAACCGGGGTTTCAGTGAACACCTCCGCCAAGACGGTTACCCTGACACTTGCCGCCGGCATCGCACAAGGCGATTCGGTAACCGTATCCTATACGCCACCGGATACCAATCCTGTTCAGGATGTGGCAGGCAACGCGGCCGTAGCACTTGCTACCTATACCGTCACCAACAACACAGGTTCCAGCGTTCCCGGGGAAACCGTGGTCATCACGGCCATCGCCGACGTGGTCTTGCCGGTTACTGGCACCGTCGCCAACGGTGGAGTTAGCAACGACACGGCCCCCCATGTTTCCGGCACCCTGTCATCTGGCCTCCTCACCAATGAGGTGCTCGCCGTCTATCGCGGCGCCACACGCCTGGGCAATGCCAGCGTCACCGGCACGACCTGGACCTACAACAGCGACAGTGGCTTGGTCAACGGCAGCACCTACGTCTACACAGCCCGCGTCGAGAACACCGTCAGTCTCACAAACGGCACCACGAGCAGCACGTATACCATTACTGAGGACACCAGCGCGCCGGCCAGCCCGGTCGGCAGCCTGAAACACGATGCCAGCAACGATACCGGGTCAAGCGCGAGCGACAACCTGACCGCCAACACCACGCCGACGCTGACGGGCACAGCCGAGAATGGCAGCGCTGTGGTGGTGACGGTGGGAGGTCATACCTACAGCACCACCGCAGATGCAGTTACGGGCGTCTGGTCGGTGGTGGTGACGAACGCTCTGAGCGATGGCAGCTACACGGCGTCGATCAGCAGCACCGACGCGGCGGGCAATGCGACGACGGCGAACGGCACGGCCTTCACGGTGGACACCACGGCACCGAGCGCGCCTAGCATCAGCCTGGTCACCGACGACGTCGGCAGCGTCACCGGCGACGTCGCCAACAACGGCCGTACCGACGACACCGCCCCGGTCATCCGCGTCAGTCTCACCAGCACCAACGCCGTCGC
>CAISDD010000304.1 GCA_903883985.1 uncultured Pseudomonadota bacterium
AACCGTTCCCGCCAATACTTTCCAGGCGGGAATCGTGCGCGCATTGCCCCCTCGTGTGAAGCGCACCCAGACCTCGCCCTCGCGTGTGGTGGGGATCGTGAGGGGGCCGACACGCAGGGACTCCATCCCGGCGCCTTCTTCCTGGGAGGAGGTCACTCCATACATGTCCGCCCCCAGGCTCACGCGCAGGGCTTCGGCAATCAGTGAGGGAACGACTTCTTCACCCATGCCAAGCAGTAGCGGCACCTTGCGTAATATGCCATCCGAATCTGGGCTGAAATTGATCGCTCCGTTTCCGGCTGCGGCGTCCTGCAAGGCGGAAAGCGCAGGAATCGTGTTGCGGAAGCGGTGCAGGTAGGGCAAAGGAGAGGGGCCCTTCGTCGCCACAGAGTAGGGGTAGGCGAAGTGTTCTGCGGGACGCGGGTCATTTTCCAGGGAGTGCGCCAGCACCACCCGTCCCTTGGCGATCACACCCGCCAGGAGAGTGTCGTGGTCGGGCAAGGTGGCAAGCAACTCGCGAAGTCGGGGGTTGGCGTTCCAGGTTTTCTCCATGGCGGAGGGAGAAGTCCGGTCCGGTTCGGCAAAGATGACATCGAAGGCGATGGCCGATGCTCCGGCGGATTGTAGGCGCCGAACCAGGTCGGCGATCCGGGTGCGAGGCCACGGCCATTGACCCATTTTCGCCAGGCTGGTGTCGTCGATATCGATGATGCGGACTGGAGATTCCTTGTACGGTCTTGAATCCCAGCGTTGATACTGGTCAAACGTCGTGTTGCGCAGGGTCTGGAGTACGACGGGGTTGCCCAGATAGAGGACGACTCCGAGCAAAACGGCGCCAATGGGAACCAGCCAGCCGATGCTGGGCTTGGGGATGACTCTCTTCATAGCGTGATAATCCACTACAAGCAGCTATCAGGCAAGCATCGCCACACCGGCACTATGTGTTGTTCGTGCCGCAGGAGCGGGCTTGCCAGCGACCGCCGCCGTGGTATCGCGGGCAAGCCCGCTCCTATCGAGGGTTACCTGGGTTCACCCGAGTGATGAGTGCCCACGGAGGCCGAGGCACCCGGTTCCATGCCTCATCCTGTCAGTTACAAAGTGTTCAATAAAGGTAGCGGCCCTATGTGGAATGAGCGTCTCACTTGCGTGGAACAGGTCATTCGCCACGACAAGTCGCTGCCGGACCCGCATTCGGTCCTTATACTGGGCGCTTGTCTGTCACGTCCGTTCCCCCATGCCGGCCACCCTGCTTTCCGTAATAGAACTCCTTGGTCATCCCAATCTGCTGCCGCTCTACGAACGTCTGGGCTACCGGGTGCAGACCGAATTTTCCGTGCGCCGCGCGATGGCTACGCGTAGAAAAGAGAAGCCAGCTGTGCTCATCGCCGACCTCTATTTTCAGCCCGACTTCCGTGATCGAGTCAGCAATCTCGAGTCGCTCCTGGCAAGCAGTCGGGCAAGGATACGAAGGTGTTGGTGCTCTACGAAGTGGCGCACCAACACGCTCTGGACCGTCTACGGCAACGCTTTCGTATCGACGCGGCTTTTAGCCTGCCCGCAGAGACGGCGCGACTCGAAGCCATTCTGATTGACGGGCGCCATGCGCTACTATCCCCCCCTATCGAAACCGCTGACTGAGCCGCCCAATGAAAACCATTTCGCTGATACTCCTCGCCACCGGCCTATTCCTCGGCCCGATTTACTGGATCTACGCCAAGTTCTACTCGGGCAGTGTGGCCGTGGTGGTGCCACTGGCGAAGCAGGATGCGGCGGGCGGAACCTGGCGTTCTGGGGAGTTCAACATGGCCGCAGATATGGCGCCCGTCGGCCTGATCCTGAAATCACAGGGTAGTTTCGCGCCGAACATGGAAGAGGACCGCCCCCCCAAGGACTTGTATGCCGCAATGCTCAGCCGCAACGGCGAGGTGGCAAAACCCCTGGGTTTCGAGCTGAACGCAGGTAGCACCGGCAACAGCAACCCGGTTTTCAAGTCGCATCTGGTGCTGTTCCAGGTCGTGAAGGAGGGGCGTTACCGGCTGGAAATCCTGCCGGCCAACGCACCTAGCATCCCACTGAACCGGGTCGAACTGGAAGTGCGCCAGCACTTGGTCGATCCCAAGCCCAACCTGGTCATGGTCGGGATCCTGGCGCTGGTGTTGGGCCTACTGGGTCTGGTGATGGTGTAGCGAGTGGCGACTAGCGACTCGCCACTCGCACCCTCAACCGCGCCGCATTGAATCAAAGAATTCCGCGTTGTTCTTGGTGGCGCGAATCTTGTCGCTCAAGAACTCCATTGCTTCCAGATCGTCCATCGGGTAGAGCAGTTTGCGCAACACCCAGATTTTCTGCAACACGCTCGCCTCGATCAGGAGTTCCTCCTTGCGGGTGCCAGAGCGGTTGACGTTGATGGCGGGGTAGACCCGCTTCTCCGCCATGCGCCGGTCCAGGTGGATTTCCATGTTGCCGGTGCCCTTGAATTCTTCGTAGATCACATCGTCCATACGCGAACCAGTGTCGATCAGGGCGGTAGCCAATATCGTCAGCGAACCGCCTTCCTCGAGGTTTCGGGCTGCGCCGAAGAAGCGTTTTGGTTTTTGCAGGGCATTGGCGTCGACACCGCCGGTCAACACCTTGCCTGAGGTCGGCTGTACGGTGTTGTAGGCGCGCGCCAGTCGGGTGATGGAGTCGAGCAGGATGACCACATCCTTCTTGTGCTCCACCAGGCGCTTGGCCTTGGCGATCACCATCTCGGCGACCTGCACGTGTCGGCTGGCCGGCTCGTCGAAGGTGGAGGCCACCACTTCACCGCGCACGGTGCGCTGCATTTCCGTCACTTCTTCCGGCCGCTCGTCGATCAGGAGAACGATAAGTATGGCTTCCGGATAATTGGCGGAGAGGGCGTGAGCGATGTGTTGCAGCATCACCGTCTTGCCCGATTTAGGACTGGCAACGATGATGCCCCGCGAGCCACGACCTATGGGGGCGACGATATCGACCATGCGCCCGGTCATGTTCTCTTCCGACTTGATGTCGCGCTCCAGCCGGAACGGCTGGTTGGGGAACAAGGGCGTGAGGTTCTCGAACAGTATCTTGTGCTTCAACGCTTCCACCGGACCACCGTTGGCTTTGTCGAGCTTGATCAGCGCGAAATAGCGCTCGCCGTCCTTGGGGGTGCGTATCTCGCCCTCGATGTCGTCGCCGGTATGCAGATTGAATCGGCGTATCTGCGAAGGCGAGATGTAGATGTCATCCGGATTGGACAGATAGGAGGTGTCTGGCGAGCGCAGGAAGCCGAAACCGTCGGGCAGTATCTCCAGCACGCCGTCGCCGTAGTTGCTCTCGCCGTTTTTCGCCTTCTTTTTGAGCAGCGCGAAGATGAGCTCCTGTTTGCGCATGCGGTTGGCATTCTCGATGTTTTCTGCTTCGGCCAT
>CAISDD010000305.1 GCA_903883985.1 uncultured Pseudomonadota bacterium
GGCGCAGGCCCTCATCCCCGGCCCTTCCCCCGGAGGGGGAAGGGGGTGGAACCCTCTCCCTTCGGGAGAGGGTAGGGTGAGGGAGCCCGGTGGTAAGCCAAATTGGTTTCGACCGCTTACTTAGTCACCACGCAGAACCCTTTTCCCGCCTGCGCCGGGAGGGCGAACGAAAGGATTTCACCGATCAGCCAAGTCGCCCGCCCCTCCTCCGGAAAATGCTCACCAATCCCGGCAATGACTGGTTTGACTGTACCTACAGTACTGATTAACCATGGTCAAACCTGGGGGAGGCGCGACACACTTGCCGGATGGAGCCGACCGATTTCAGCCAGGGTCGATTCATTCAAATTGAACAGGAGAAGACGATGAGCAAGGTTTTAATGGGCGTTATGTGCGCCTACCTACCCCTATTCGCTGCGGCGGCAGAGACTATCCCGAAAACGCCCGCACCCATGGTGATCCAATCCGAGGCCTACCAACCCTGGAAGGCGGTGGCTTATGCCATTCAGGAGCCGCTGGGCGGACTCAAAGGGAACGCGGCCAACGGTCGCAAGGTAGCCATAGACCGCGGCAAGGGAAATTGCCTGGCCTGCCACGTCATGCCCGTCCAGGAAGAAGAATTTCACGGCGAATTGGGGCCGGCCCTGGGAAAGATCGGGAAGAAATACAACGAGGGGAAACTCAGGATGCGCATCGTCAACATCCAGGATGTCCTGGCCGACAGCCTGATGCCCCCCTTCTACGCGAAGCCCGACAAGCTGAGTCGAGTTGTCGACAAATACCGGGGACAAACGGTCCTGACCGCCCAGGAAGTGGAAGATGTGGTGGCCTATCTGACGACGCTTAAATAAGGATGACAATCATGAAATTGAAGACAGCCCTAGCCCTGGGCGCCGGATTCGGCGCGATGTGCGCCTACGCCGATGCGTTTTCCGCTGAGGTGTACTCCGGCTACACCCTGCTCAGGCAGGAAACCCGTGAGATGCAGGACGATGACTTCTTGAACCCTGGAATGGGTGCGCTAGCCAGAGGAGCGGCGATGTTCACCACGCCCAACACCAAGGGCGTCTCCTGCGCCAGCTGCCACGGCGCGGACGGCAAGAAACTCGATGCGAAGCGCATCGCCCAGTACCCCGTCCTGGATTCCAGGAGCCAGCGCCCCATCACCTTGCAGCAACGCGTCATCGACGAATCGAGCGAGCGACTCGGAATTTCTATGCTCAAGTACGAGAGCGACGACGCCCTGTCGCTGGAGGCTTTTGTACGCAACATCGCGCGCGGTCAGGAAGTCAATGTGCAGACCGACGGCGCGATGACGCCCTTCTACGAAGCGGGCAAGAAGCTTTACGAAACCCGTTCCGGTCAGCTCAACATGGCATGCAACCTGTGCCACGATAACCATCCTGGAGAGAAGCTCAGGGCCCAGGTCCTTTCCCAGGGCCAGACCAACGGCTTTCCTTTGTATCGCCTGGCTACCGGCAAGCTGACCGGCACCCAGACCCGTTTCAACCAATGTTTCGATGCCTTCCGCGCCACGCCGTATCCCTTCGGTAGCGAGGAATACACGCTGCTTGAGCTCTATGCGAATGCGCACGGAAACGGGCTCAAGATCGAAACACCGGCGGTACGCTTCTAAACCCGCATCTCCTGGGCGGCAATGCCGCCCGGCATCGTACTCGTATACACTGCCAACTCGACATCCGCGAGTTTGGCAGGAGCACATGGTCCAGATGCACTTGAAATGGCTGCGCGACGACGCCCACCGGCGCGAACTGCTCACCCAGCAGCAGTCTGCCGCGCTGGTGTCGGCGGAAATGCCTTTGCGCGCCAATCTGTCGCTGCTTGACAACATCGCCCTGATTCCACAATTCCGCCGCAATCTGGACTACGCGGCCGCCACCACCCTGGCCTGGAACCTCCTGCTCCGGACCGGTCAGGATGGCGCAGCCCTGAAACGCGACCCGCAACTCAACCCCGTGGAACGCTTCGTCGCCAAGCTGCTGCGAGCCGCGATCGAGCAGCCGCCTATAATCCTGATCGACCGTCCCGCGCTGCTCCTGCCGGACATCCATTACCCGCCCTTTCTCTTCGACCTCCTGGAACGCCTGTCCGACCACCTCAACGACTGCTGGATACTGGATTATCAATGGAACGAGCCCCTCTACCCCCCAGCGCACCACTGATCAAGAACCTGGAGTTCAAGATCGGTATTCTGCTGGCTGTGACCGTGCTGCTGGGAGGCGCTTTCATACTCTATGCCTTGCACGCGCGCGGCGCTTTCCAGGAAACCCGTGTGCTGGTGCTCACGACCGAAGATGTGGAAAGCGTGAACGTTGGCATGCCCATCTCCTTCTCCGGTTTCCCCATCGGCCAGGTCAGCCGCCTGCGCCTGATGGACAACGGACAGGTTCGCGTCGAGCTCGCCATACCCAGGGAAGACGCGCGCTGGCTGCGCAAGAGCAGCGTGTTCACCCTGGAGAAGGCACTCCTCGGCGGCGCCAAGATCAAGGCCCACTCCAGCAATCTGCGAGACCCCCCTCTGGAAGACGGCGCCGTGCGCCCGCTCTATACCGGTGACGCCACCAAGGACATCCCGGAACTACTGGCCAAGGTAAAGAGCGTCCTCGCCAATGTCGACAACATGACGACGCCCGGCGCGCCGATCAACCGCACGCTGGACAATGTGGAGACCGTCACCGGACGTATGGCTGGCGACTACGGCCTGCTGCAAGGCGTCATGGGTAGTCCGGACAAGGCGCGGCAGGTGGTGCGGACCCTTGAACAGGCAAATACCCTGCTCACCTCCCTCAATGGCGTCTCTCTCAAGGTGGACTCCGTGCTGGCGAAGACGGACTCCCGTTTATTCGGCCAGAACGGGATGATGGACCAGGCGCAGGGCGCGGTCACGCAAGTCAACGCCATCCTGGGCGACGTGCGCTTGAGCCTGAATAAAGTCGATGCCATCCTCGCCAATGCTCAGACCGCCAGCGCGGACATGACGAAGATCAGCGGCAACGTCGCCGCAGCCAGCACCGACATGGCCGCCCTGCGTCTGGAGATCGACGACAGCGTGCGCAAGGTGGACCACCTCATCAACGAGATCAACAAGAAGTGGCCATTTGCCCGCGAAGTGGAGATCAAGACACCATGAGGAAGCCAGTATTGAGTTCTGAGTGGCGAGCAGTGAGTGGCTGGGCACTGATGATGTGCTTATCCGCCTGCTCCAGCGCACCGCCGCCGCCAGACTGGAAGATGAACGCCGTCAGTCTGATCGAACATTTCCAGGAAAGCTGGTTGCAAGGCGACGGCAAGACCGCCACCCTCGCCCTGGGCAAGGCGCGCGGAGAAATCGCCAAGAGTGGGCGCATCGACCTCATCGCGCGCACCGAATTGGCGGCCTGCGCCACACGCGCCGCCGCGCTCGATTTTTCACCCTGTGTGGCGTACCAGAAACTGGGCCCGGAAGCCGACCCACGGGACGCGGCCTATGCCCATTTCCTCGCGGGCGAATGGAGCGGCCTGGATGCCAAGGCCCTACCCTCACACTACGCCGATCTCGTCGGCGCGCGCGACGAGGCGGCCGCCAACCGCGCCGCCGCCGCGATCCAGGAACCCCTGCCGCGCCTGATCGCCGCCGCCCTCCTGTTCGAGCGCGGGGCAGCCTCGCCCGCCATCGTCGCTAACGCCGTCGACACCGCCTCGGAACGCGGCTGGCGCCGTCCCCTACTGGCATGGTTGCAGGTGCAATTGCTGCGCGCCCAGGCAGACACGCACGCCGTGGCCCGTCTGCAAGGCCGCATCGATCTGATCCGCAGCACGGCCGCAAGCGATTAGCCGGCCATGCAATCCTGGAACACGCCGGCCTGGTGCGCCGGAGATTGGCGTGGCTGGCTCTGCGATCACGGCTCGCTCACCCGCCGCCTGAGAGCGATCTGCTCGCGGCTTCGGGTGCAGCGCCTGGGCCAGCGCATTGCCCGGCCAAATCCGGACGAATATGCCACGCTAGGCCTGCGCCGCGGCCAGAGCGCCCTGATCCGCGAAGTCCTCCTGATCTGCGGCGACACGCCCCTGGTCTTCGCCCACAGTGTCGTTCCCCTGCCCGGCCTCGACGGCCCCTGGGTCGCACTCTCCAGACTCGGCAACCGCCCCTTGGGCGAAACCCTGTTTGCCGACCCTCGCGTTCGCCGTTTCCCCCTCGAGTACCGGCAACTCGATGTCCGCCATTCACTCTACCGCCCTGCGGTGGCCCACCTCGCCGTGGCGCCGCGCCGCCTCTGGATGCGGCGCTCACAATTCGCGCTGACCGGCCACCCCCTGTTGGTGACCGAAGTCTTCCTTCCCGCCCTGCTGGCCTACCCCGCGCCCGACTCGCGGCGCCTGAGATAAGGCCGCCATCCTCTGGCCCGCGCGTACCGGTCAAATAGATTGAATCGCCCGGTACAACTACAATGCGGCCTTCTTCGAGCGCCCCCCATGAACATCTACGATCCAGAACTCGCCGCCCTGAAACTGCCGCCGCATTCGGTCGAGGCGGAACAATCCGTGCTGGGCGGGTTGCTGCTGGAGAACCATGCCTGGGAACGGGTGGCGGATCTGATCAACGAGCAGGATTTCTACCGCGCCGATCACCGCCACATCTGGAAGCAGATCGTCCGCCTGGTCGACGAGAACAAGCCCGCCGACGTGGTGACGGTGGCCGAGGCGCTGGAGTCGCTCAACCGCCTCGATGATGTCGGCGGCCTGGCCTACCTGGCGGCCTTGGCGCAGAACACCCCTTCCGCCGCCAATATCCGTCGCTACGCCGAGATCGTGCGGGAACGCTCGGTATTGCGGCGGCTGGTCGAGGTCGGCGGCGAAATCAGCACCGCCGCGTTCAACCCCAACGGCCGTTCCGCGATCGAGATTCTCGACGAGGCGGAAAAAAAGGTCTTCGACATCAAGGAAGCCGGGGCCAAGGCCACCCAGGGATTTTTACCGCTACAGCCGCTGCTGAAGGAAGTCGTCACCCGCATCGACGAACTCTATAACCGCGACAACCCCAGCGAAGTCACCGGCGTGCCTACCGGCTACGCCGACCTGGACACCAAAACCTCCGGCCTGCAACCGGGCGACTTGATCATCGTCGCCGGCCGCCCGAGTATGGGAAAGACCGCTTTCAGTCTGAACATCGCGGAAAACGTGGCACTGGATTCCAACCTGCCGGTGGCCGTGTTCAGCATGGAAATGGGTGCATCACAACTGGTGATGCGGATGCTGGGCTCGGTCGGCCGCCTCGATCAACACAAGCTGCGCACCGGCCGCATCACCGACGAAGACTGGCCGCGCCTGACCCATGCCCTGGGCAGCCTCAATGAAGCCAAGATGTTCATCGACGAGACGCCCGGCCTCACCGCCATGGAAGTTCGCGCCCGCGCCCGCCGCCTGGCGCGGCAGTGTGAGGGTGGCCAGCTCGGGCTGATCGTGCTGGACTACTTGCAACTCATGTCTGGCAACGGCCAGGGCGAGAACCGAGCCACGGAAATATCGGAAATTTCCCGCTCGCTGAAAAGCCTGGCCAAGGAACTGAAAGTGCCGGTGGTCGCCCTGTCGCAGCTCAACCGCTCCCTGGAACAGCGCCCCAACAAGCGCCCGGTGATGTCCGACCTGCGCGAATCCGGCGCCATCGAGCAGGA
>CAISDD010000306.1 GCA_903883985.1 uncultured Pseudomonadota bacterium
CCTCTACAGCTTCCGTGAGACGTAGCGCACGGTTTCGTCCTCCCGGTGCGCCTCGACCTTGAAGCCCAGACCTTCGGCCAGCTTGACCATGCGGCGATTGGTCTTCAGGACTTCGCCGTCCATCATCCTCAGGCCATTGGAGCGCGCCACGTCCATCAGCACGTCCATAAGCTTGTGGGCGATGCCCTGTTTCTGCCACTGGTCGCTGACCACCACGGCGAATTCGCAGGATTCTCCATCGGCGTTGATGGCGTAGCGCGCAACACCCAATTCCAATTCCTTGCCATTCACGGTGGTCACGGCCAGGAGCGCCATTTCGCGGTCGTAGTCGATCTGCGTGAAGCGCACCAGCATGGCTTGCGACAGTTCGCGCACGGCGTCCATGTAGCGGAAGTACTTGGTTTCCTCGGACAGGCTGCGCACGAAACTCTGGGTCAGTTCTGCGTCCTCGGGGCGGATGGGGCGGATGACGACGTCGATGCCGTTGGGCAACTGCCAGGTAGTGACCAGATGCGCCGGGTAGGGATGGATGGCCATATGCGCATAGCGGTCGGCGCTGGATACGCGCGGGCCGATGACGACGCGGGCGTCCAGGGCGAGGGCGCCGTGTTCATCGACCAGTAGCGGATTGATGTCCAGCTCCTTGATCCAGGGCAGTTCGCAGACCATTTCCGAGACCCGCAGCAGAACCTGTTCCAGCGCGTCGAGATCGGCGGCCGGGCGGTTGCGGTACTCACCCAGCAGCTTGACGACGCGGGTGCGGTTGATCAGGTCGCGCACCAGGAAGCGGTTTAGCGGTGGCAGGGTAACGGCGCGATCCTGCGCGGCTTCCACGTCGACGCCGCCGGTGCCGAAGACGATGACGGGGCCCAGCACCGGGTCGCTGGTGACGCCGACCAAAACCTCGCGGGCATTCGGGCGCTCCAGCATGGGTTCGATCACCACGCCGTCCAGTTGGGCATCCGGGCAGCGGCCATGCACTTCCGCGAGCATGCTGGTGAAGGCGGAGCGCACGGCATGGCCGCTGGACAGGCCTAGTCGCACGCCGCCGACGTCGGATTTGTGGCTGATCGTCTGCGAATTGATCTTCATCGCGACCGGGAAGCCCATTTGTTGCGCCATCAACATGGCCTCGGTGGGTTCGCGCGCGATCAGGGTCTGCGCCACCGGAATGCGGAAGGCCGAGAGCAGCGCCTTCGATTCCACTTCGGTCAACACCTTGCGGCCCTGCGACAGGGCGGATTCGAGGATCAGACGCGCGCCCTCGATGTCCGGATCGGTGCCCTTGGCGATGGGGCCGGGGGTCTGCATCAGCAAACGTTGGTTTTCATAGTAGGCTGATAGGTAGGAGAACACTTCCACCGCCGGTTCTGGCGTGGTGAAGCAGGGAATGCCGGCGGCCTCGAAGCGTTGCCGGCCTTCGGCGACCTGGGCTCCGCCCATCCAGCAGGCGATGACCGGCTTGCTGGACTTCTTGGCAACCTCGACCACCGCCTCGGCGGCCTCGGTGGGCCGGGTCATGGCCTGGGGGGTGAGCATCACCAGCACGCCATCGACTTTCGGGTCATCCAGGCAGGCTTCCATCGACGCCCGGTAACGGTCGGCGGCGGCGTCGCCGATGATGTCCACGGGATTGCTGTGCGACCAGGTCGGCGGCAGGGCGGTGTTGAGCCGGATTAAGGTCTCCGGACTCAATGTCGCCAATTCCACTCCCAGGTCGACTGCACGATCGGTGGCCATCACGCCAGGCCCGCCGCCGTTGGTGACGATGGAGAGGCGCCCGCCGGTAGGCTTGATGTGCGAGGACAGCGCGCGTGCGGAGGCGAATAATTGCGAAATGCTGACCACCCGTACCACGCCGGCGCGCCGCACCAGGGCGTCGAAGACGTCATCGGAACCGACCAGAGCGCCGGTGTGCGAGGCCACAGCCTTCGAGCCGGCTTCATGGCGCCCCACCTTCACCAGCACGACCGGCTTGACCCGCGCCGTGGCGCGCAGCGCGCTCATGAAGCCACGGGCATCGCGGATGCCCTCGATGTACATGAGGATGCCGCGGGTTGCAGGGTCGTAGGCCAGATAGTCGAGGATTTCGCCGAAATCCAGATCGGCCGAGGCGCCCGTGGAAATCACGCTGGAGAAGCCGATCCCGTTCGATTCCGCCCAGTCCAGCATGGCCGTGCACAGGGCGCCGGATTGCGAGACCAGGGCGAGGTCGCCGGACAACGTGGCGCCCTGGCTGAAGGTGGCGTTGAAGCCTATGCCTGGACGCTGCACGCCCAGGCAGTTGGGGCCGATGAAGCGGATGCCATGCTTCTTCGCCGCCCTCTGTACCGCTTCTTCCAGCGCCACGCCGGCGGGTCCGATTTCACGGAATCCGGCGGAGAGCACCACCGCGTGGCGGATGCCACGGGCACCGCAGGCTTCCAGAATGCCCGGTATGGTCGGCGCGGGCGTGGCAATCAGGGCCAGTTCCGGCGTTGTCGGCAAGTCATCGGCCGAGGCATAACAGCGCTCGCCATAGAGCTGATCGTGCTTGGGGTTGATCGGATAGACCTGGCCGGTGAAGCCGGACTTGCGCAGGTTGCGGAACAGGATGCCCGCGACCGAACTTTCTTTTTCACTGGCGCCGAAGACGACGACGGAACGCGGCATGAAGAGAGGATGGAGATAGTGCTGTGACATGAGTATCGGGCGAGTGGTTGGCGGTATGCGGGGATCGGCGGCCAGAACCGCTACGTTCTGGTTTTCTGGCAGGCCTGCTTGGGAATGATTAGGGGATGATAGCCCCACGGCCGTTACCGGGACATGAACACGGCGTATATTTGCATCTGGTTTTTCTCACGCCGTTCGCCATGAGCACTGCTTATATCAGTCATCCCGAATGTCGCTTGCATGACATGGGGCATCAGCATCCGGAAAGCCCATCCCGGCTCG
This sequence comes from uncultured Pseudomonadota bacterium, assembly GCA_903883985.1. Lineage (GTDB taxonomy): Bacteria > Pseudomonadota > Gammaproteobacteria > Burkholderiales > Thiobacillaceae > PFJX01. The sequence goes on from CAISDD010000306.1 coordinate 2,935, forward strand.
GCGCCATCGGAGACCGGCTGCTTTCGGCGCATCTGTTTGACTATCTGTCGCACTATGAAGCGCCGCTGGTACACCGGGCACAACTGGCTCGGGTGCATGACCGCGCCTATATCGACGCCGTCGAGGCTGCTTCGCCCACAGAAGGCCTGGTTGACCTGGATGGCGACACCGCGATGAACTCGCACAGCCTGGAAGCGGCCTATCGCGCGGCCGGCGGAGGGGTGATGGCTGTGGACCGGGTATTGCACGGCGAGGTAAAAAGCGCTTTTGTCGCCTGCCGACCGCCTGGCCACCATGCGCTACGCCAGCGTGCGATGGGTTTTTGCATCTTCAACAACGTCGCTGTCGCCGCCGCGCATGCGCTGGAGGCCCATGGCCTGGCAAGGGTAGCCATCGTCGATTTCGACGTGCACCATGGCAACGGCACGGAAGACATCTTCAAGGATGACCCCAGGGTGTTGCTCTGTTCCACCTTCCAGCATCCCTTCTACCCCTACTGCGGCGCAGACACGGTAAGCGATCATATCGTCAATGTGCCGCTGCCCGCCGGTACCACGGGAAAACGCTACCGCGAGGCGTTCACGGAAAGGATACTGCCGCGGCTTGCCGCTTTCAAACCGGACATGCTGTTTTTCTCGGCCGGCTTCGACGGCCACCGCGAGGATGACATGGGCCAGTTTGGCCTGGTGGAGGCGGATTACGTCTGGATCACGGAGCAGTCGATGGCGGCGGCCGGGACGCAGGATCGCGCCGTGTCCTTGCTGGAAGGCGGCTACGACCTGTCATCGCTAGGGCGCAGCGTGGCCGAGCACATCCGGGCGCTGGCTGGGCTGTAGGCCGTTATTCGCCCTCTCACGGGGAGGGCAGATCAGCGATACGCCAGATCCAGGGCGTAGCCGGTGGCTTCGAGGGTGCCGGTATCCAGGTCGAGGCGGATTTCCTGTTCTTCCGCGTCCGCCATGCCCGCCTCCAGGTTAACGCCCCTGGCCAGGTATTCCCTAGAGGTGAACTCTTTCTGGGCGACCAGGTCGTCGCGCATGTCGGTAAGGGTGAGGACGATACGCGGCCAGGCCTGTGCCTGTCCCGTGCGGTTGGCGAGCAGCAGGGACAGGCGCACGCGCGACTTGTTTTCCGCATCGTGTTCCAGCGAGGAAGCCGCGATGGATTTCTTGTCGAGCTGGCGCGGCAGCGGCACTACACAATCCAGCGGTTCGCACAGGGCCTGGAGGGTGGGGCGCGTGTCGGGAAAGCTGGCGGCGATGTCCGCCCGCAGGATGAGAGCCAGTTGAAGCGCTAGCAAGCCGCACAGGAGCAGTGCGGCGAGGCGCGGCAGGAGCCAACGCGCGGGTCTGGGCGGCACCTGCCAGGAGCGGGTCGGCAGTTCGGACAGGAGAATGGAGTCCGAGGTTTCGTCTTGCATGGGCAAAGGCTTCGCCACGGGGGCAGCCACAGGCGGGGCAGGCGTGGGCATCGCCGGGATGGGCAGTATCCTGAATGGGGCAGGGGCAGGCATGGCCACCCGTTCCGCCATGGCCGGGATTTCCGGCACCTTCAAGTCGTTCGCCGGGCTGCTCGGACGATTTTCCAGAGCCGAGGGCATCTTCAAGTCGTTCGCCGGGCCGTCCCAAGAACGACTTGGCCCCGAGCGTAGCCGTTGCCGCTCCGGCGGCATTACGGATACGGCCTCCTCCTTGCGGGGACCCGGGGGGCGGCTCGGATGTTCTTCCCGAGCCGGGGGCACAAACACTCCCTCGCTCCAATCCTCCTCGGGCGGCAGCGTCCCGGGGGCGTCCTCGCCTGCTGGTGCCACCAATTCCGCCAGTAAGCTGTCGTAGGCATTGAACACCACCCCGCATTGACCGCATCGCACCAAGCCGCGGCGCAAGGCCAGGTGCTCCTGGGTGACCCGGAAGTTGGTGCGGCATTCTGGGCAGGTGGTCAGCATGCTGGCGAGTGGCGAGTGGCGACTAGCGACTGGCCACTGGCAGCCTGTCCCCCTCCAGACAGACCCAGCCTTCCGACTCGCGCCATAGCCGCATGGTGAAGTATTGGCTGTAGATCGCCATGACCTCGTCGGCCTGTTCGGCGAGGATGCCAGATAGCGCGAGCGCGCCCCCCGGCCTGACACGGGCGCTAAGCAAGGGCAGCAGCGCCTTCAGCGGATTGGTGAGGATGTTGGCGACCAGCACGTCGAACTCACCGGCCGGCGCGTCACCAGGCAGCGTGAAGCTGGCGGCCACCTTGTTTCGCTGGGCATTGTCGCGCGAGGCGGTGACTGCCTGGGCATCCACGTCCACGCCAACGACCGTGCCCGCACCCAGTTTGGCCGCGGCGATGGCGAGGATGCCGGAACCGCAGCCGTAATCTAGCAGGGAAGGTTTGCAGCCCCCGCTGTTTTGCAGATGCGCTTCCAGCCATTGCAGGCAAAGGCGCGTGGTCGCATGGCTGCCGGTGCCGAAGGCCAGGCCAGGATCGAGTTCCAGGGTGACCGCGTCGGGGTCGGGCGCCTCATGCCAGGAAGGCACGATCCAGAGCCTTGGCGAGATCGGGATCGGCTCGAACTGGGACTGGGTCAGGCGCACCCAGTCCTGCTCCTCCACGCGCAGGACATGGTGTTCGTGGTCGGCAGCCAGGCCCAGCCGGGCGAACAGGGTGGGTAGATCGACTTCGGCGTCGAGCAGCGCTTCCACCCAGTTGCGATTCCAGGCTTGCGGGTCCGCCAGTCCGGGCTCGCCAAATTGCGGCAATTCGGCTGCGGTGCCGGCATCGCGATCCTCGATGGAAACCGAGAGGGCGCCCGCGTCCATGAGGACATCGGCCAGGGCTTCGGCTTCATCTTGGTTCGCGGCGAGTTTCAGGGATAGCCACATGTCGGCCTCAATGCTTGTTTATCCCCAGCTTGTTCTCCAGATAATGAATGCTGAAGCCGCCTTCCAGTACCGCGCGGTCCACCAGCAAGTCCTGGTGCAGCGGAATATTGGTCTTGATGCCTTCGACGATCATCTCGGACAGGGCGATGCGCATGCGGGCGATGGCCTGTTCACGGGTGGTGCCATAGGTGATCAGCTTGCCGATCATGGAGTCGTAATGAGAGGGCACGTAGTAGTTCTGGTACACATGCGAATCCACGCGCACACCCGGGCCGCCGGGAGCGTGATAGAGGGTGATGCGGCCCGGCGAGGGCATGAAGGTGGCCGGGTCTTCCGCATTGATGCGGCACTCCATGGCGTGGCCTTTGAAGTGGATGTCCTTCTGCTTGTTCGCCAGCGGCAGGCCGGCGGCGATGCGGATGCTTTCCTGAACGATGTCGACGCCGGTGATCAGTTCGGTCACGGGGTGCTCGACCTGAACGCGGGTATTCATTTCGATGAAGAAGAATTCGCCGTCTTCATAGAGGAATTCGAAGGTGCCGGCGCCGCGATAGCCGATGTTGCGGCAGGCTTCGGCGCAACGTTCGCCGATCTTGTTGCGCAGCTTCGGATCCAGCCCCGGTGCCGGCGCTTCTTCCAGGACTTTCTGGTGGCGCCGCTGCATGGAGCAGTCGCGCTCGCCCAGGTGGATGGCATTGCCGAGCGAGTCCGACAGCACCTGAATCTCGATGTGGCGCGGGTTGCCGAGGAATTTTTCCATGTAGACCACGGGGTTGCCGAAAGCCGCGGCCGCCTCGCCCTGTGTCAGTTGCACCGACTGGATCAGGTGGGCTTCGGTATGCACCACGCGCATGCCGCGCCCGCCGCCGCCGCCTGCCGCCTTGATGATCACCGGTAGCCGACGTCGCGCCCCATCTTCAGCCACTCGTCCTGATCGTCGCCCAGGGCGCCCTCGGAGCCGGGTACCACCGGCACGCCGGCCGCCTTCATGGCGTCCTTGGCGGAAACCTTGTCGCCCATCAGGCGGATGGTGTCGGCGCGCGGGCCGATGAAGACGAAGCCGGAGCTTTCCACCCGTTCGGCGAAGCCGGCGTTCTCGGAAACTTCGGCTTACGGCGCTTCGCATAATCCCTGGGATAAAAACAGAATGCCCGGAGGTTCAAGCGGCGGCTCTTCGGCCGCGGTTGGCACTGGCATGGCGCCTTGGGCTTTGGCA